>NZ_ANBC01000915.1 GCF_000341125.1 Nocardiopsis lucentensis DSM 44048
CCAGCTCCGGTACCTGCTGCCCGGTCTGGCGGCGGACGCGAACCTGCCGCACGGGTGCTCGATCGAAGCGATCGAACCCGCGGGTGAGGGGCAGCGGGTGGTGGTGCTGCGGGTGCCCACCCGGACGCTCGATGACATCAACGAGATGCACCCTTTGTGGGAGGAGCAGCGCAGCATCCTCGATGGGATCCCGATCGGGGTGCACCCCAACGGCGATGTCACGCAGGCGCCGGCCCGTGAGGAGTCGTGGCTGATCGTGGGGAAGAAGGGTGCCGGGAAGACCACCCTGCTGCACGGGATCACCGCGACCGTGGGCATGTGCCGTGACGCTTTGGTGTGGCACATCGACCTCAACGGTGGCGGGATGACGCAGCCGTGGATCGATGTGTGGTTGGACGGGCGGGTGCAACGCTGTCCGATCGACTGGGCCGCCCCGACGGTGGATGAGGCGATCCGCATGACCAAGGCGGCGGTGAGGATCGCCAAGCACCGCAAGACCGCGTACCGGAAGCGGAAGAAGGCCGCGAACACCAACCTGTTGCCGGTGGGCGCGGACCTGCCGGAGATCGTGATCATCCTCGACGAGGGTGCCGAGGCGATGGCCGCCGCAGGCAAGGGCGCGGTGACCGAGCTGGCGGACACGTTGGAGGAGATCCAGCGCATCGCCCGCAACGAAGCCGTCAACCTCGTCCTATCCGTGTTGCGCGGTACCGGGGATCTGGTACCCGCGGCGATGTCCACCCAGACCGGTGTGGGGATCTGCATGAAGGTGCGCCAGCAGAAGGAGATCGCGGCGGTGTTCGAGTCGGCGTGGGAGATGAAGCTGCGCCCCGAGCACCTGATCGCGAAGGGGTCCGGGTGGATCGGTGTGGACGGGGCTCTGCCGACCCGGTATCAGGGGTGGAACATCCTGCCTGACGACATGGAGCAGGCCGCGTTGCGGATCGCTCGGGTGCGCCCGGATCTGGATGAGGCGTCCGCGAAGGTGGCTGGGGAGGATTACGCGTCCCGCTACTCGCGGATGCGGGAGTTGTTCGTGGAGGACGCCGAACTCGTCGAGGAGGAGCCCGACCCGGTGGTGGTGGCGGGGACGTTCACCGCGGACTGGGACCTCGGGTTTGACGCCCCCTCCCCCGCGTCGGAGGGCCGCCCGGCTCTGCCCGCGGGGGACGACGACGGGATCGAGGACGCCGAGATCGTGGACGACATCCTCGTGGGTGCGCTGCGGGTCATGGCCGACCTCGGTTCGGACCGGGCCACCCGCACCCAGCTCGCGGACCGGCTCACGGGCGGCGACGAGGACCTGCTGCGGGACCGGATGACGGCTGCGGGGTGCTGCCCGCCGCACTCGCTGCGGGTCGATGGGGCGCCGGCGCGGGGCTGGTACCGGCGCGACATCGAGGAGGCGATGGCCGTGACACCCGCGTGACGGCGCCTGTGACACCGGCCGTCACACTGTGACGCCGCCACACCTCCGTAACGCTCTGACCTGCTGTAACACCGTGACGCCCCGGGCGAGGCACCCCCGTTTCCGCCCCTCCGACCCCCAAAACCGGGGGCGTGGAGGCCGGGCGTCACACCGTCACACGACATGAAGATGGCCCGCCGATACGACCAAGCACCGCGGGCCACCACCCCACAGAAAGGGCACCACCACCATGGCACAGGAGATCGAGACCACGAGCACGGAGGACGTCCCGGACGGCGCCACGAAGGAGTTGGAGCGGCGTCTGAGCGTGTCGCGGGCGTGGGCGGGGCTCAAGCGCGACCACCGTGTCCTGTCGTTGCAGGCGCGCGTACAGCACCAGCTCGCGGTGTCTGGGGAGCGCGCCAAGGCCCGGCGTGACCGGCGTCAGCGCCGTGAGGAGAACCGCGACGCGTCGGAGGAGACCGCGCTCAACGGGCTGCGGCGCCGCGCGTCAGTGTCCGGCGAGCGAGCCCGCACCCGCGCCCGGATCCAACAGTCCGCGGAGATGCGCGCCCTGCGGGTCTCCCGAGTGCGCACCACCTCCCTGATGGTGCTGCTGCCCGTGCTGGTGGCGTTCGCCGCCTGGTCGACCGCCGGGGTGCACGCCGGGCTCACGCTGCTGCTCGCGATCGAAGCCGGGTCGCCGATGTGGTGGGCGGCGTGGGGGCTGGAGCCGGCGCTCATCACGATCGTGGGCGGGCTCATCATCGTCCGCGCGGTGCTGCGCTCATCCGGCGGCGACCTCGGGTTGCGGGCGACGCTCGCGGAGTGGGGAGCGCTCACCGTGTCGATCGCTCTGAACGCTGCGGGGCACTGGCCGGACGGGGGGTCGCTCACTGCGGTGGTCGCTCTGATCGCTCACTCGATTGGCCCGCTCGGGGCGGCGCTCACGGCGTGGCTGATCGGGATCATCGACGACGCGGTGGCGACCGCTCGCCCGGACCGTGACCGCAACGGTGAGCGGGTGCCGTCGCTCGCTGATCTGGAGGCGACCGAGCGCGCTGAGCGGGCCCCGGTCACCACCGTGGAGGAGGTTGAGCGGCCCTCTGAACGGGAGGCGATCACGCAGGTGACGGCGGGTGAGCGGCGTGAGGAGCTGTCGGAGGCCGACTACGAGCGGCTGCTGAGCGGCAGCCAGGACGAGGACGCCCCCACGGAGCCCGCGGCGGATGAGCGCCCCGCCCGGCCGGTGTCGGGGTCGGTGGGTGAGCGGCGGGCGATCGTCGCTCGACTGCTGGCCGATGACCCGGAGATGACCGGTCCGGCGATCGCTCAGGCGCTCACGGACGCGGGGTTCCCGGTGAGCGTGCCGACCGCCAAGCGTGACCGGGCGGCGGTCACTGGCGAGTGAGCGGCTGGTGATCGGTGGGCGCTCGTTCGGTGTGAGCGGGCGCCCCCTTTTCTTGTCCGAGAGGGGGACTCGGTTCCCCCTCCTCCCCCTTCCTTGGAGTTGCTGATGATGGGTACGAGTCATGCCGCGACGGGCCTGTTGGCCGGTGCGGCGGTCGGTGCGGTGTTGGGTTCGCATGCGGCGGATCCGTTGGTCTGTGCCGCGGTCGGCGCGGGCGCGGCGCTGTTGCCGGATCTGGATGAGCCGGGGTCGACGGTGGGCCGGTCGCTGGGTGCGGCGACGGAGGGTGTGGCGTCGCTGTTGCGGTCGGCGTCGTCGCGGGTGTACGAGTCGACGGCGACGCCGTATGAGCTGCGGGCGGGGAAGGACGGCGGCCACCGGCACCTGACCCACACTCTCCCCGCGGTGGTGGTGTTCGGGTTGGTGGCGTGGGGGCTGTCCGCTCTCGCGCCTCTGGGTCTCGGCGTGGTGGTGTTTGCGATGGCGGCACTGGGGCTCGGCACGGTGGCGCGTGCGGTGCGGTGGTTGGGGCCGTTGCGGAAGCGCAAGCTCGCCGCGTCGGTGGTCGCGCTCCTCGTGGCGACGGGCGCGGTGGTGGCTGATGGTGGTGCGGCGTGGCTGGTCGGGTTGACGGTCGGCGTCGGCACGCTGGTGCACATCCTCGGAGACTGGCTCACCCGGTCCGGCGTCCCGTTGGCGTGGCCGGTCAAGCATCGCGGGAAGCGGTGGTGGATGTTCCGCTCCCCGGTCGCGTTCCACACGGGCAAGAGCCCGGTGGAGGTGGTGATCATGTGGGGGTCGCTGGGCGTGTCGCCGCTGGTGATGGCGCTGGGGATGCCGCCGGTCCCGGGCGCGTGAACCCCCTGCCAGAGCCGTTGTTCGACCCTAGGATGGATATATGGACCCCCTTTCCGCTGTCACCGGAACCCTCGGCCTGTTCGCCCTGGTCACCTTGTTGGGGTGGCCGCAGATCCGCGCGTTCGTCGCCTCGCAGCAGCACCGCCGGGCCGCCCTGGAGCAGAAGAAGCGTGACGCGCTCAACCCGCCTGCGGTGTGCCAGTGCGGGCATGCTCGTGCGTTCCATGCCCCGGCTGAGGTGGGGGCGGGTGCGTGCGCCGCTGAGGTGGAGGTGGAGGGTGCGCCGCCTCGGGACTGCCGGTGCCAGCAGTACGTGGGGCCGGAGCCGCTGCCCGAGTTCAACGTGTGAGCGGCACGTGGGCGAGGCGTCGTAGACTGATGGTGCGTATTCCAAGGGCGTAGCTCCTCATCGAGGTCAGAGTACTGACCGGTTGTCATCTCCAGACAGGAGCTACGCCTATGGGCGGTCGGTGCTGGTAACACCGGCCGCCCACATTGGCCCCGCTTCGGCGGGGCCTTTTGCGTGTTCGCCTGACTGGCTTCCGTCCGTGTCTTTACGCTGGTCGCATGGCTACGAGAGGAGACTTGGTGGGCGAGGAGTTGGAGCATCACGAGTTCGAGGTCGTGGTGAAGATGAGCCCGGAGCAGCAGAAGCGGTTCCGGGCTGACCACGGTCTGGGTCCGGATGAGGATTTGGGGCCACACGTGGCGAAGGCCGTGGAAGAGCGGATCCGGCAGAAGATCCCTGCTGAGCGGGTGGTGTGCGAGTTCGGTCGCAAGGAGTGAGCGTCGGCCTCCGTCTTTGGGCGGGGGCCTTTCGCGTGCTCGTGGGTGTCTCGATGTCGAGCAAATCGGATTTTACGGTCGAACCCTCCACAAACCGGTTCCTGTCTGGCAAACTGCCACCCCGACCCCACGGACGGACAGGGGCGCGCATGGACCACAACTCCCCCGACTCCCCCAGCGGCCACAGGGCCGAGCGTCAGCGGCTGGACACGGACGCCGCCTGGTTGCGCGACATGATCCAGCTGCTGTCGGACGAACCGTCCGCGGCCGTGATCGAGGCACTCCAGGCGACGCAGGGCGTCCGGTTCCTGACCGTCGCCCATCCCAACCCCGCGCCGGAGGCGCTCCGGGCGTGGCGGGAGGTGTGCGCCCTGCTGTCCCCACGGGAGCACCTGGTGGTGTACGCGCCCGGCGAGGACCAGGACGTGTTCGTCATCCCGCCGCCGGACGCGGACCGGTTGGTGGCCCGGCTGGCGTGCATCGCGCGGGCAGTCAGCGGCGGGTCGTGGGAGGTCGTCGAGGGGTACCGGCCGGAGGGAGGCTGAATGGTCCGGAACTCTCAACTCTGGGTTGAGGGTTCGTCGCCGGCCGACGCGCCGTGCTCTTCAGCGAGCCGGTTGTATTCCTGCGCGCACCCGAGGGTGTCGCACATGTCCAACTCGACCCCGTGTTCGCAGATGGCGGCGGCCAGACGCTCAGGGACGGGCATGGGTGGCTCCTGTCGTTGGTGTGTGGGGCGGGCGCCGGACAGCCCCGGCGCCCGAGACGGTCAGGACATCAGCGCCCCGCACTTGGTGCACGCGAGCTTCCCGTCTGAGTTCTTGACGTACACGTGCTCCCCACCGGCTGTGCACCGACCGGCCTGAGGGTGAGGGGTTGGGCGGTTAGGCTGGCCCGCATGGGTGATTCCGAACTGCATGATCTCTCCTCTCGGTTCCCGCACGTGCTCTTTACCCGTCTGGGCCCGGGGGAGCACGGGAATGGTGCGGTGTGGCGGTTGGAGCCGCGTGGGTCGTCGAGTGTGCGTGTGTTGTATGCGTACAGCGTGGAGGAGGCGGCCCGGTTGGCGGGGATTCGTCCATTGGCTCCTCGTTAGTGCTGGGTGTGGGCGGGCACCGGCACTGGTTGCCGGTGCCCGGGGTGGTCAGATGCGGAAGACGTCGCGGCCGGTGGCGAGTCCTTCGGCGGTGACGACGCCTCCGCGTGCCCCGGCTTGGGGTCGTGGCGCGGGGAGTAGGGGTTCGTCGTACATGTCCTGGTTCTCAGGGTTCTTGTAGGGCGTGTGGCGGTTCCTGGCGCGTCGTTCGGCGCGTAGCTGGTTCTCCCATGACCAGCCGCCTGGCTGCTCGCCAGCGGCCGTCTGGTGACCGCGCACGGCCGCGAGGTCCTGCTCCAACAGGACCACGTCCCGACCGGACAGGTAGCCCGCTGGCGAGTGGACGCGCACCCCGTCAGCGGCAGCCTGGGCGATCACCCGCCGCTTGACGGCTGTGGCTTCGTCGGGGGTGGGTGGTCCGCCTTGGGGTTGGGCGTCGGTGCTGCTGAGTTTGTCGATGATGATCTGTTCGACTGTCTTCATCTTCTTCGTCGCCGGGGCGGGAACCGATTCGGGCTCGGCTTCACCTTCGGCGGTCACCGAAGAAGATGATGGTTCACCTGATGGATTACCTGAGGGATCTACTGATGGATAGGGGTCACCACAGGTACCTTCGTTAGTACCCTCCGGGTACCTTTGCGGTACCTCAGGGGAACCATTGGTGTGCCCCTCAGGTACCTTCGCTCCGGTCTCCTCCGGCTCGTGGTCTTCCTCGAAGCCGAGTTCGGGCACGATGTTGTCGTCGTACTCACGGGGCGGCAGCTTCATCTTCTGGAGCTTCTTGACGTTGATCCGGGACCCGTTGGTCTTCCGGCCGCCGCCCTTCTTGCCCCGGCTGACGGTGGTCATCAGCTTCGCTTCGATGAGCTGCTTGCGGACCTTCTTGACGCCGCTGGCGGAGAGGCCGGTCATGTCGGCGATGCGCTCGACGCCGGGCCAGCAGTAGCCGTGGGCGTCGGTGAAGTTGCAGTAGGCCAGCAGGACCGCCTTCTGTGGGGCGGTGAGGTCTCCGGCGTCGAAGACCATCTGCATGTGCTGGATGCTCACGGCGTCACCTCCGTGGGGAGGTGGAACGTGAGTGTGGCTCGAAGGGCAGCCCCCGGATTCCGGGTACGGGCTACCATGAGGCTAGGATTCATCCCCAGCCGTCCTTCCTGAGTACGCAGGTTGGATGGTCAGAGCCCGTATCGACGTTGGCGCGTCGTGCGGGCTCGCTTTATGTGGTTATGGGGCCCAGTTTACCTGGGATATGGGGGCTTCACCCGGTCCTAGTAGCCCGTCCCCTCCCTCCTGCACTTCGCCTCGTAGCGCAGGTTCTCCCGCGCCTGCTCCAACACCAGTGTGATCGCGTCCGACCTGGTCGGCTTGCGCGACGGCGCGCCACCGCCCGGGTTGTACAGGCCACCCACCACGGACACGGACCCCGCCGTGCCGGTGTACGCACCGCTGGACATGCGGCGGATTCGGCCCACGATCTGCCCGTTGATGCGGACCTCTTCCCCTTCGCCCTTGTAGAGCGGGTCAGGTGTGAAGGTGACGTCGCCGCCGACGTTTTCGGGGATGTCGATGTCTTCGTCCATACCCCGAACCTAGCTTGCACGTACCCTACTTGCAATCCACTTCGAGGTGATGCACAGTGGGTACATGCAGACGCCTGAAACGTTCTACCGCCTCCACCACACCGGAGCCCCCGCCTTCACCGCCGACAACGCCTGGTCCGCACCCTGGGGAAGCTCCTTCACCGACGACGGCAGCTCCTACACCTGCGTCGCCTGCGATGGCACCGGCGAACAAACCCCCGAGATCCACGAATCCTGCGACGGGCAGGGCTGCCACCACTGCGACGACGGCATGATCACCGAATGCGCCGACTGCGACGGCGACGGCACCCTCGACTGCGAACGCGGCTACTCCTGCACCTGGGACGCCGCCGGGCTCGTCGCCTACTTCAAACAGCAGCACGCCACCCCCACCGACGACATGGGCACCATCTACGTGTTCGAGGGCGAGTGGACCGGCGACGGGGCCGACGGCGACCCCCTCGCCGTCCCCACGAAGGTCATCGAGACGCTGACGTGGTCCGAGCTGGTCGCCCGAGCGGAGTCCGCATGAGCGACTACGTCGAACGGTTCCGCGCCCTCACTGCCCAGCAGAACACCGCGCAAGCCGAGGTGGACAGGATCGGCGCGGAACGCGCGAGAGTGCTCGCCGCCTACCACGCCGAGTCCGGCCTGTCCTACGCCAAGATCGGTGCCGAGATCGGCCTTCAGCGCGGCACCGTACAGCAGCTCGTCGAACGAGGACGCAAGGAGAAGACCATGCAGCGCACCGACATCACCGAGCACACCGTCATCTACAACGGCCTCAGCGACGGCGAGAACGCCAAGTGGGCCGAGTGCGCCGAGATGTGGCGGTTCGACGCCGAATCCCACGGCTACAGCGTCGCCATCACCAGCAAGTCCGACGAGACCGGCGCCCCGCTCGTGTCCTGCAACGGGAAGACCTACGTGCTCTCCCGCTACTACGAGGAGGGCACGAACGACTGGTTCATCGTGGCGAAGCCGTACACCCCTCCGCACGAGCGCTGATCCGCTGAGACGATGAGACCCGCCTGGCTGTTGCCGGGCGGGTTTGCTGTGTCGGCTGGGCACGTGCATCAAAGCGGACAAAACCCCCGGCAAGCGGGGGTTTCGGGGGGTCAGTCGTCCGGCGGTTCCTTCGGAGGCGGAGGCCACACGCACGCCCAAACCCCCACCAACACGGCGCGAGCACTGGCACAATCAGGACCCCAACCCCCCGGAGGAGCGCATGGACATCCTGATCAGCCCATCAGAGTGGACGCCCGAATGGGTCGCAGCGATCGCCGGATCCGTCGCTGCAGTCGGCACCATCGGTGCGTTCACTGTCGCCCTAGTCCTCATTTCCAAGCAGGCCAAGGCTCTCAAAGTCACCATTGCCGCGCTTCAAGGCGAGATCAGAGAGCGGAAGAAGCGTGAGTGGCAGGAACGTGAAGCGCAAGCGCGAATGATCGAGTTGAGGGCATTCAGTGGGTGGCCCGCTGACGCCGACGATCACGCGGTTGCCCTGGCCTACACCAGCCCGTCCGGCGTCCAAATGGGTTCCACAACCACACGTTTTATCGTCTCCAACCGGAGCGATGGTCCCATTACCAAGATCACCTGCGCATCAGGATCCCAGCCTTTTGAGTTAGGCATCTCGGGAAACAACGGGCGGGCTCAAAACTCGATGGTGGCGTTCATCCCCCGAGGGGGGGAAGCACGGCTCTACTGGCTGAAGAAAGTCACGAACGACGAAGTTTATGTGGACTTCACCGACGAGGCTGGTGTCCGTTGGCGGCTCCACCACCGCGACGGCCTGTCTGAGGTGACCGACGGGCAGTAACGCGAACGGGCCCCACGCCTACGCAGCGGCCGGGACCCGATCCGCGAAACACCCTACCCCCCACACCCACGCCCCTACACTGCCCCCATGGCGAAAACCCTCTACCTCGTCACCTCCGGCGCCCCCACCACCGACACCGAAACCCTCCCAGACCTCGTGCAACTCCTAACCGCCGACAGCTGGGACATCACCGTCGTGTCCACCCCAACCGGGGAACGCTTCCACAACCTGGAAGCAATCGGAAAACTGACGGGAGAACCCGTTCGGACCAAGTTCCGACTGCCTGGAACCGGCAAGTCCCTACCCCCACCAGACGTCATCCTCGCCTGCCCCTGGTCGTTCAACAGCACCAACCGCACCGCCCTCGGGCTCGCCGACACCTTCGCAGTCGCCCTACTGTGCGAGATGATCGGCCGCAACGTGCCCACCTTCATCGTGCCCAAGGCCGGGCAAGCACTCGCGCAGCATCCCGCGTTCGACCGCAGTCTCCGCGCTCTGGAAGAGATCCCCTCCGTCAACGTCCTCTACGACCCGGCGCGCCGGCTCCCCCCATGGGGCGAAGTCGCCAACGCGCTCACACCAACCACGGGCGGCCGGTAACAACAAGGCCGCACCCCTGACAGTAGAAAAGCCCCGACCTACCCTGAGAGAGCGACCACACAGGGAAGGACGGGGCTGATATGTCCCACGATACCGAGACCACCGGACAACGAGTAGCGCGCCTCCGTAAACTCCGCGGCCTCACCCAACACGGACTCGCCGGACGCTCCCACGTATCCCGAGGCCTCATCGCCAAAGTCGAAACAGGAGACCGGGTGGCCACCCCCGCATTCATCGCCGCGGTCTCCACCGCCCTCTCAGTGGACCCCACCGAGATCAGCGGCCAACCGTTCCGGGGCGAGACGACCGCCACCGACCGCGTCCACGCCACCATCCCCGAGGTGCGCCGCGCCCTGGACGCCATCGACGTCCCCCTGGACCTCGGCATGGAACCCCGGCCAGTGAGCGAACTCGCCCGCCAAATCGAAGCGCTCCGACTCGCCTCAAAGGACGCCAAACACCTCCAAGTCGGCACGTCGCTGCCCGCCCTGCTCACCGAACTCGCCGTCCACGCCCACACCGCCGACTCCCCCAAGATCTGGCGGCACGTCAACGCGGCCCAAGCCCTCGCCGTGTCCCTCGCCCGCCGACTCGGGTACACCGACCTCGCCACGTCCACGATCAAGGACGCCGCCGCCTCGGCAGCGCGCGGTGATGACCCGAACCTGCCCGCGCTCGCGCAGCTGTCCCGGGCGCTCATGATGATGATGTACGGGTCGTGGGTGGCCGGGCTCAACCTAGTGCGGGTCGCCGCGACCCGAGTCGAACCGGATACCCCGCAGGCGCTGGCCGTCCACGGGGCACTCCAACTCCGTTCCGCGGTATTGTCCGCGCGAGGTACACAGACCGGTGACACCACTGAGTCACAGGCGTGGGACCACCACGAACAGGCGGTGGAAGCCGCTCGGCAGTTGCCCGCCCGAACCCAGGACTGGTACGCGCTCCAGTTCAACCCCGCCAACGTCGCGATCCACGGAGCGGCGGTCGCTGTGGAGATGGGCGACTACGACGAGGCGCTGCGGCGGGATGCCAACATCACCGAGCCGCTACTCGTCGCGCTGCCTGCGGAACGCCGCGCCCACCACGGCATCGACATGGCACGCGCCTACGTCGAACTGGGGAAACGGGACAAAGCCTTGGAGCGGCTGGTGGCGGCGGAGCGGGTCGCTCCGCAGATGACCCGCTATCACCCGTCTGCCCGTCATGTCGCTGCTCATCTGGTGGACTACCACCGGTCGATTCCGGAGCCGTTGCGGGGATTGGCGCGGCGGATGCAGATCAGCTGAGTCGAGTCAAGGAGGCCGGTGTCCCAACTTGGGACACCGGCCTTTGTTGCGCTTCGTAGCGTGAGCCTCACCACGACATCCCCGAGGTGAGGCTGATGACCTGTCCAAGCGTGGCGCCGCCCGCACGGCTACGGGTGGCCGACGACCGCAACCCCGCCGTGCCCCGGTTCCACCGCGACTTCCCCGGATGGCGGGTGTACGGCAGGGGCACCACGTGGTGCGCCATGCGGCCCGGCGGCCACGACGGTCTGGTCGGTGTGTCCGCCGCCAGCCTCACCGAGCTGCGCACGCTGCTCACCGAGGCGTTGGAGGCGGCGTCATGAGCACCCAGGACGACCTCGCCCGGCTGCGCGCCGAGTACGGGGACCGGTACTGGATCCGGTGCACCCACCGGACGTGGATCGCCACTGACCGGGACCCGCACACGACCACCGCGCCCACGTTGATGGCGGACAGCCCGGAGGAACTCGCGGCCCAAATGACCAACCCCGGGCCGCGGGCAGGAATGCCGTTCCCCACCGGGGTGTACGGCCGGATGGGGGCTCACCCGTGAAGCCGCCCGCAAAGCTGTGGCGGTGCGAACCGCCGGACACCCACCCGGACCTGGTCGACCTCACCCGGACGATGCGCGTCTACATCGCCCACGGCGGCACCCACACCCGGCCGGAGACGCCCCTGGAGGCCGCGCTCACCGCGGCGACACGAACGTGCCCCGCTGCGGGACCACGAACACCGTCCCCTCCTCCACCAGGAGGCGGATCGACCGGCGCACCGTCGACCGCGCCAGGCCGTACTCCTGCACCAGGCGCTGCTCGGACGGGATCGGCCGGTTCGGACCCCAATCCCCACGGGCGATCCGCGCCGTCAGGATCGCCGCCAGCTGGCGGTACGGGGTGACGGGACCCTCGTGGTCGATGTCGTCATCAGGGCCAAAACGCAGGTCAGAGCTCATGCCGTGACCGTAGAGACACCTCTACGTGTCCCCAGGATGGGATACGTAGCGATACGTAGGAAGACCAGGCGATACCAGTGACACCACAGGAGGCCATCCGCATCATGGCCAATGCCGCCCGCGCCGCCGGGCTCTCCCCCGTCGTCGAAGGACGGTCCGTGGACCTGCGGGTCATGGATGGCGACACCGTGGCCGCGGCCATCCGTGTGCACCTGGAACAGGGCACGTGGCGGTACGAGGCCGCCGCCCGCCCCGGAGGACACGACCGGCCCATCCGCACCCGCCACCTCGCGGACGCCGACGCCCCCGTCACCGCCGACACGCTGCGCCCGCTGGACTACTACCTCGCGCAGGTCACCACCCTGCGCCGGTCGGCGCCGCGTCCGCCGGCGCACCCGGCCGACACCCCGGCGTGGATGCGGGTGTACGCCGCCACATGACTCGGCGCCCCCACCAAGGAGGGCGCCGAAACCCCGGGGATCGCGGAGGCACCCGCCCCCGGGGACACGGAGAAACCGCACTAGAAAGGCTAGACGTGACGAACGTCGGCAACCAGGGCCCGAAGTCCTTCCACAAGTCCAGCTACAGCCAGGGCGCGTCCAACTGTGTGGAGGTCGCCGAAGGCAGTGTCACCGCCGTCCGGGACACCCAGAACCGGCACCTCGGCCACCTCGACGTCCCCGCCACCGAGTGGGCGGCGCTCCTCGGGGTCGTGCGCGGATGGGCTGGTACAGCCTCGGCCCCGATGGCAGTCCCGGCGGCGAGTCGGACCCCGAAGCCGCTGAGCGCGGCAAGCGGATGGCGGAGGAGGGAGACCCCAGGGCCAAGCCCCGTCTCCCCCGAGGTGAGGACCAGGACTCCGCTGACGAGTAGACCCCCGCACGCCCGCCCGTCCTTCCCTGCGGGCGTGCGGGACCCACGTCGCCCCGGCCTGAGGGGGATGGGGGCGACGCCCGAGACCGTCTCCTCGGGCACGGGGTCGCCAGGCTGGGACACCTGGCGGCCCCCACACACCTCCGTGCGCGGCCCGGTGAGGGCATAGCGCACGGTCAGGCCCCGGGCTGGGGAACCCGGGGAGGGTCCGGCAGGGGAAGCACCACGCCGGACCCGGCCCCCACCTTCCGCGAGGAGGGTGGGGGTTTTCGCATGTCAGGGGCTGGTTTCAAGGTGAATCTAGGTACCCTATTGACAGGTGAATATAGGTACCCTAGATTTAGAGGTGTCAGCAAGACACACCGAAAAGGCGGCGGACATGATCAGCACCGAAGGCACCGAGTACACCATCACCTACGCCGCCGCCCCCTACCCCGGCGAAGAGCACAACGGCGACCTCCACCGCTTCCAAGCCATCACCACCGACGGCGACATCGCCTCCGAGCTCTACGTCGACATGACCACCCTGGTCATCGCCAACATCGAAACCGCCTCGGAATACCGCCGCGAAGGCATCGCCACCGCGCTCTTCGAGGCCGCCGAAGCCCAGCCCCCCGAGGTGCTGCACGCCCGCCCCGCCCACCGCACCCCCGAAGGCAACGGATGGGCCGACGCCGTCGGCGGCGACACCGAAGAGAGCGACGAAGACGAGGACGTCTACGCATGAGCTACTACCGCATCGACTGGGACGCCCTCAACGCCCTCCCCGCCGCCGCCAAGATGCAGGCGCTCGCCGACATCTTCGACCAGGTTCGCTCCGAGATCGGAGCCGAGCGGGGGCGCATGGTCCACGAGGCGGTCGCCGAGCACGGAACCCAGAAGGCTGCCGCCGAAGTCCTGGGCATGAAGACCGCCCGCCTCGGACAGCTCTACACCCAGTACAAGGAGACGCACATGATCGAGATCGCCACCGTGGTCGCCAACTATGACCTCCTCAACGAGGTCGAGGACCAGTTCGACAGTCGCCAGGCGGCGCATGAGGCCATCCAGGCCTACCTGTCCCAGGTCATCGACATCGACGGTGAAGACGAGGTGATCGTGGACCGCAAGCCGCTCAAGAACGCGTCCGGGCGGATCATCGGCGAGACCCTGTGGGTCACCCCCGAGGCCGCCGACGCCATCCGCGACGCCATCATGGCGCAGGAGAATCTGTGAACGCCTGACGCGCCACGCGTGGGCGTGCTAGCGTCGCAGACGTCGCCCCTCGGGGTGGCACTGCTCCCCGCGCACGCGGGGATGAAAGCCCGTCCATGTGCCGGGCTTTTCTCATGCGCCCTGTGGATAACCGCTCCCCCACCACCCTGGCGGGCACACCCACAGCATGGACGACGACGCCCCGTACACCCCCGAAGAACGCGACGCCATCATCGACCTCGTGACCGGGCTACCGCGCGAGGGCCTGGAGCTGCTCGCCGACTACCTCGGCATCGACCTGGAATGACGAAGGCCCACACCGTGTGGTGCGGGCCTGACGTGTGTGAGGGGTTAGCGGGTCACAGCGCCCACGTCTGGTCGTAGTCGGGATGGTCGGCGTACACCGACGCGAGCGCGCGCAGCGTGGGGCACTCGTCGATGTCGTTCCTGCGCACCTCATCACCCGGGCACCACCCGCAGCCGTTGCAGCCCCGGTGGTCGCCGCGTCCTTCCTCGCTGTGCTCTGCGAGGATCGCCCGCTTCGCTTTGACCTCCCGCAGCACCCGGCGCCCGTCCACGATGAGCCCGGGGATGTCGGGGTTGTACTGCATTCCGAATGCGCCCGGGTCCAAGGTTTTCATCGGGCCTTCATCACCGTAGACGAGGTCTGTGTACTCTGTCGCTTCCTGGGCGATGCGCTGCTCTTCGTCCAGACGTGCGGTCAGGAACTCGGCGATGGTCATGAGGTGGGCTCCTCTTCGTCTTCAGGCCATCCGTGCTCGTAGGCGGGCCACCCATCGACGTCAAGGTCGATGTTCGCGTACTTCGGGTTCGCTGCCAGCTTCTCAACCTCCGCGACGAACTCGTTCCACGCACGGGCGTCACGGTCGTCCTCGGCGCTGTTGTGTTTCGACAGATAGCCGTAGGCGGTCAGTTCCAGCCGTTCCCGTCCCATCTCAGGACTCCTTCTTCTTCGCGGCGCGACGCTCTGCCGCTGCCTTGCGGACCGCCTCGCGGATCTTCGGATCCAACGCGCGCCGGATGGTCTCTCGGGTGTAGCCGGTGGCGCGCACGATCTCGGCCTGTGAAAGGCCCTGGTCTTTGAGTTCGCGGAAGCGTGCGTCGCGTTCTTCAAGGGCGCGTTCGATGGTGTCTTCGTAGTCGGCCGCGACCTGTCTCGCGGTGGCTTTGAGGGCTTCGGTGTCCATCCCCTCATCTTGCCACACGAGTTGGCCGATTCCGATATGCCAATCGGGATTGACATGCCTATCACGGTAGGCATACACTGGAGTCATCAGCCCGAGAGCACCAGGAGGACAGATGGCCCGCCGCCGCCCCACCGTCGCCGAAGCCCGCATCAAGCGCCACATGCACCGCGCCGCCCGCCGCAACCAGGTCGCCCAGCGCACCGCCGCACGGGCCGCCCACCGCGACGAGCGCCACACCATCGGCAGCCACCTCCGCAACATGGGCGCCGACGACACCACCGCCACCGGCATCGCCGCCAGCCTCCGCAAGAAGACCACCCCCGGCGTCAAGGGCTACGCGCTCAAGGACGGCACCCGCCGGAAGTGCACCCGCTACACCCGCGCGCAGGTCCTCATCGCGCTCGCCGCCTACAAGCCCCGCAAGACCGAGTACAAGACCGCCCGCGCCCACCTGCTCGACCTCGCCGCCTAACCACCCCGACCACCAAGGAGCCGACATGGCCTGGGACCGCACCCGCGAAACCCGCACCTCCTACCGCGCCCGCAAGAAGGCGTTCCGCGCCCAGCTCCCCCAGTACCTGCCGCACCTCGCCGCCATCAACGACGAACTCGCCGAGAACCCCTCCGACCCACGCGGCGACGACTGGGCGTTCGTGGACGCTCTCGCCGCGAACATCCGCGAAGCGCTCGCCAACCGGGCGTGGGTCCAACGGCAGAGCCACGCGACGCTGGAGCGCATCGGGCGCATGGGCACCGACTACGAGCAGGAGGACAACGCATGAGCCGCATCTACCGCGACGGCACGACCAGCGTCGGACCCCAGTGCCGCGAGTGCGGCCACCCCGCCCGGTGGCGCATCGACTGGTCCGGAACCCGCCTCGGCCACACACACGCCTGCGGACAGCACATCGCCAAGCTCGCCCCCCGCGACCAGGACTCCATGCTCCTCACCCCGATCGAACCCCAGCGCAAGCCCACCGCCTAAGGAGACCCGCATGACCATCGACCGCTTCCACATCGACCGCGTCAGCGACTACTTCCGCACCTTCCCCGACGACTCCGGGATGCCCTGGTTCAGCGAGACCAGCACCCCCAGCCGCCTGAACCAGGCGCTCGTACTCGCGTGCAACCTGCACGACCGGCCCCTCATCGTCGCGCTCACCAAGAACCGC
>NZ_ANBC01000916.1 GCF_000341125.1 Nocardiopsis lucentensis DSM 44048
GGACACCTACGGCGACGAGGTCTACTACTTCACGGCGGTCGCCGAGTGAGCCTCCACGACCGCCCGCTGGTCGTGGTCGGGGTCCCCGGCAACCGCCGCCTCGACCTGTTCCGGGCCGCCGCCCGCGCCGCCGGCCTTTCCGACCCCGTGGTCGTCCCCTGGCGCGACCTCGCCTCGGGGCCGGTCGCCCTGCCCGGGAACGCCCTGGTCCGGGTGGACTCCCCCGGCGGCGACGTCGAGACCGAGCGGCTCCTGCGCGGCTGGACCCGCGACCCCGACCCCTACCGCGCCGAGGGCACCGCCGACCACCATGCCGGATTCCGCGCCGCGCTCGACCGCCTGACGGCGGCCGTGGCCGACACACCGGGCGCCCATCTGGTCCAGGAGCCCGAGGACCTGGTGGTCATGTCCGACAAGCGGCGCTGCCACACCCGCCTCGACCGGACCGGGGTTCCGGTGGCGCCCGCGCTCCCGGGAACGGTCACCGACTACGCGTCACTACGGGCGGCCATGGCCGAGGCGGGCTGGCACCGCGTGTTCGTCAAGCCCCGGCACGGTTCGTCCGCCTCCGGCGTGATCGCCCTGGCCACCGCGCCCGGCGACCGGATCCGCGCGGTGACCTCGGCCCACCTGGAGCGGGGCGAGGACGGTTCGGTCGCGCTGTTCAACAGCCTCAGACTGCGCACCTACACCGCCGAGGCGGACGTGGCCGCGGTCGTGGACGCCCTCGCGCCCGACGGCCTGCACGTGGAGCGCTGGGTGCCCAAGGCCGGTTTCGCGGGACGGGTCATCGACCTGCGCGTGGTGGTGGTCGCGGGACGGGCCACCCACGTCGTGGTGCGCTCGTCCACCTCGCCGATGACCAACCTCCACCTCGGCAACGCCCGGGGCGACCTGGACGCCCTCCGGGCGGAGGTCGGTGCGGGCGCGTGGGGCGCGGCCATGGCCACCGCCGAACGAGCCGCCGCGGCGTTCCCGCGTACCCTGCACACCGGGGTGGACCTGCTCGTCTCCCCGGGGTGGCGCGCGTTCACGGTCTGCGAGGTCAACGCCTTCGGCGACCTCATCCCCGGGGTCCTGCACGAGGGCCGCGACACCTACGGCGAGCAGCTGCGCGCCCTGGCCACCGGCCGGTTCCCCGTCCCTGCTCCCGCGTCCGCCGCCCACTGAGACGAGACTTCCCCGAAAACCCCATGAACACCACCAGCGACACAGCGTCCGGCACACCGGACATGAACGCCGTCGTGGGCACGCACGACATCCTCCTGCTCACCCTCGACACCCTGCGCTACGACGTGGCCGCCGAACTGGCGGAGTCGGGCCGCACACCCCACCTGGCGCGTCTGCTGCCCGGTGGGCGGTGGGAGCGCCGCCACGCCCCCGCGAGCTTCACCTACGCCTCCCACCTGGCGATGCTCGCCGGGTTCCTGCCCACCCCGGCCGCACCGGGACCGCACCCGCGCCTGTTCGCCGCGGCCTTCCCCGGCAGCGCCACCACCGCACCGCGCACCTGGACCTTCGACACCCCCGACCTGGCGAGCGGCCTGGCCGAGGCGGGGTACCACACGGCCTGTGTCGGGGGCACGGGCTTCTTCAACCGCCGCTCGGCACTGGGGTCGGTCCTACCCGACCTGTTCGCGGAGAGCCACTGGGAGGAGTCGTTCGGCGTCACCGACCCCCGCTCCTTCGAGAACCAGGTGGCCCGAGCGGTCCGGATCGCCGCCGAACGCCCCGCCGACCAACCGCTGTTCCTCCTGCTCAACGTGGCCGCTCTGCACCAGCCCAACTGGTTCCACCTGCCCGGAGCCACCCGGGAGGACGGCGACACGCGCGAGAGCCACGCGGCGGCTCTGGAGTACGTCGACCGCCACCTGCCCCCTCTCGTGGCCGCGATGGCGAAACGCCGCCCCTGCTTCGCCATCGTGTGCTCCGACCACGGCACGGCCTACGGCGAGGACGGCTACACCGGCCACCGGCTCGGCCACGAGACCGTGTGGACCGTCCCCTACGCCCACGCCGTCCTGCCCCAGGGCACCACCATCGACACCGAGGAGGCGCACCCGTGACCCTCTCCCTCACCCCGCGCCCCGAACCGGTGCGCGCGGACTCCCCGTACCAGTCGTACGTGTACGCCTACCCGCACAAGAGTGCGTACCGCCCCTTCGCCCACCCGTCGCCCTCCACCACCCTCAACGGAGAGCCTCCGGCTCCAGCCTCCGATTCCAGACCGCTCCTGGCCGACCTGTGGCGCGGCGAGGACGTACGGGCTCTGTCCCTGTACGCGCACATCCCCTTCTGCGAGATGCGGTGCGGGTTCTGCAACCTGTTCACACGCTCGACTCCCCCGGCCGAACAGGTCACCGCCTATCTGGACGCCCTGGAGCGGCAGGCCGACGCGGTCGCCGAAGCACTGCCCGAGGGCGCGGCCTTCGCCCGGGCGGCTCTGGGCGGGGGCACCCCCACCTACCTGACCGCGCAGGAGCTCACCCGCGTCTACGACCTGACCGAGCGCGCGTTCGGGGTGGACCTGTCGGCCCTCCCGGTGTCCGTGGAGACGTCCCCCGCCACCGCCACCCCCGACCGGTTGGCGGTCCTCGCCGAGCGCGGCGCGACCCGGATCAGCATGGGCGTGCAGAGCTTCGTCGACTCCGAGGCACACGCGGCGGGCCGTCCGCAAAGGCGCGCCGAGGTGGACCGGGCGCTCGCGGCGATCCGTGCGGCCACCACGGCCGACCTGAACGTGGACCTCATCTACGGCATCGACCGCCAGACCTCCCGGACATGGGAGTACTCGCTGGACACCGCCCTGGAGTGGGAGCCGGAGGAGGTCTACCTCTACCCGCTCTACGTCCGGCCGCTGACCGGCCTGGGCCGCCGCGCCCGCGCGTGGGACGACCACCGTCTGGCGCTGTACCGGCAGGGCCGCGACCACCTGCTCGAGCGGGGCTACGAGCAGGTGTCCATGCGGATGTTCCGCCGCGCGGACGCCGCCGAGGCCACGGGGCCGGACTACTGCTGCCAGACCGACGGCATGGTGGGGTTGGGCTGCGGCGCCCGCTCCTACACCTCCTCGGCCCACTACTCGTTCGACTACGCGGTGGGGATCGGGCAGGTGCGGTCGATCATCGCCGACTTCACCGAGCGCGACACCGCCGGGTTCGCGCACGCCGAGGTGGGCTTCCACCTGGACGGGGACGAACGGCGCCGCCGCCACCTGCTCCAGTCCCTCCTGCGGGCGGAGGGAATGGACGCCGCCGACTACGCCGCGAGGTTCGGTTCCCACCCCGAGGGGGACTTCCCCGCCGAGTTCGGCGTACTCTCCGCCCGGGGCTGGCTGGCCTCCGCTCCCGGGGCGGACCGCGTGCTGCTGTCCGAGGAGGGGATCGCCCACTCCGACGCGGTCGGCCCCCTGTTCTTCTCCGCCGCCGTCGCGGCCCTGATGGCCGACTACGAGGCCCGATGACCCCGATGAGCGCACCCGGAACCGCGCCCCGCCGGGCGGGCGCCCCCGGAACCACACTGCCCCCGCACCTGACCCTCCTCTACCGAGGACCCCTGGCCAGCTGCGACTACGACTGCCCCTACTGCCCCTTCGCCAAACGGCGCGACACTCCGGAGACGCTGTGCGCGGACCGGGCCGCCCTCGAACGGTTCGCCGACTGGGTGGCGGACGACGCGGCGCACCCGGGGACCGGGATCTCCGTCCTGTTCACCCCGTGGGGCGAGGGGCTGGTGCGGTCCTGGTACCGCGCGACCATCCGGCGGCTGAGCCACCTGCCGCACGTGGAACGGGTGGCGATCCAGACCAACGCGAGCGGCCGGGTCGAGTGGCTGGCCGACTGCGACCTGGACACCGCCGCCCTGTGGACGACCTACCACCCGGGCCAGGTGACGCACGAGCGGTTCGCGGCCAAGGCGCACCGCCTGGTCGAACTCGGCGTGCGGTTCAGCGTGGGCGTGGTCGGCGAGCCCGAGCACCTGTCGGCGGCCCGGCGGATGCGCGCCGAGCTTCCCGACCACGTGTACCTGTGGGTGAACGCGGCCGAGGGGCGAAGCTACACCGACGACGAGGCCGCCGTGTGGCAGGAGATCGATCCGCCCTTCCACTACAGCCGCACGCCCCACGCCAGTCTCGGGCTCCCGTGCCGTACCGGCGACAGCGTGCTGTCCGTGGACGGGGAGGGGAACGTGCGCCGCTGCCACTTCGTGGACGTACCGATGGGCAATCTCTACGACGGATCGTTCGCGCCCCGGCTCGGTCCGGTCCCCTGCCCGAAGGCCGCGTGCGACTGCCACATCGGCTACGTGCACCTGGAGACCCTCGACCTGTACGACGTGTTCCGGGGCGGAGTGATCGAACGCGTTCCCGCGACCATACGTGCGCCGCTCCCCCTCACCCCGATAGAAACCGCTCGAAACGGTCACAGAAGGCAGGGATAATCCACGGCATGGTCTCTCCCCGGGTCATCGCGACCGATCTCGACGGCACCCTCCTCCGATTCGACGGCTCCCTCTCCCCCCGCACCATCGACACCCTGTCCGCCGCCGACGCCGCGGGGCTGCGGGTGGTCGTCGTGACCGCCCGCCCTCCGGCTGCCACCTGGATGATCGCCGACCGGCTGCCGTGTGCCGCCGTGGTGTGCGCCAACGGCGCCTTCACCCACCTGCCCGACCGGGCCGAGCCCCTGGTGCGCGCCCTGGGCCAGGACACCTCCGGAACCGTGGTCGAGAAGCTGCTGGCCGCCGTTCCCGATCTCGGCTTCGCCGTGGAGACCGGGGACGGGCTCGTCTACGAACCCGCCTTCGAGCTGTCGGAGTGGGCGGCCCAGGCCCCGTGGAGTACCGAGGTCGACGGCGTCGAGGAGCTGTTGGAGCGGGCGGCACCGATCGCCAAACTGCTGGCACGGGCGGCCGAGACGCCCCTCCACGACATGCGCGTCGAGGCCCAGTCCACGGTCGGAGCGCTCGCGGAGGTCACCTACTCGGGCGGCAGCCGGTTGCTGGAGATGAGCGCCCCGGGCGTGACCAAGGGCAACGCCCTCGCCGAGCTGTGCGGATCGTGGGGGGTGACGGCGGACGAGGTCGCCTACTTCGGCGACATGCCCAACGACCTGTCCGCGCTCACCTGGGCGGGGCACGGCTACGCGATGGCCAACGGGCACCCCGACCTGTTCGACCCCGTGCTGGGCCTGGGTGTGGCCCCCTCCCACCAGGAGGACGGGGTGGCGCGGGTCGTGGAAGGCATCCTCACCGCGTTGTGAGCCAGCAAAACCCTGGCCAGGCGACCGGGAGACCTCCTAGGCTTCGGTGGCGGAACACCCACCGATCCCAGGAGGGCCCCGTGCCGCACCCCACCCAGCTCGCCTCCTCCCTCGCTGACGCCGACCGGCTCGCCCTGTACGCCCGAGTGGTGTGCGCGGGGCCCGACGGAATCCCCTCCGAGGAGATCCGGTCCGGCGGGGCGAGAGCGGTCAAGCGCCTGACGCGCCTGCTGCGCGACGAGCTCGTGCGCGAGGCGGACCAGCGGATCACGGCCGTCCCGGACGTGTTCCGGGAGGCCGTGGAGGGCCAGCGGCCCGTGGTGTCCGATCCGGTCGACGCCCTGTTCCGGCACGGCCGCCTGACCCGGCTCCCCGTCCGGTCGGACCTGCGCCAGGCGGCTCTGCGCCAGGTGACCGACCGCCTCTTCGCCCCCGAACTGGAGTACACGGAGAAGCAGGTGAACACCGCCATCCTCACCTGCTTCGACGACCCGTCCGCGATGCGCCGCTACCTGGTCGAGGAGGGGTACCTCGAACGGGAGGACGACGGCAGCCGGTACCGCGTCGCCCGGGCCTGACCGGCCCCCGAGGAGCACGGAACACCGGGCGAGCGGGTCAGGACGTGAAGACGTGGGGACGCAGGTCCCTCGGGGTCCTCTCCGGCGCGATGCCGAAGGTCGCCCACACGTGGGTGCCGAGGTCCGCCCAGGGGGCGAGGCGGAAGTGCCCCCAGTCGGTGGACAGGTTCTCCACGAGCAGCAGACCGCGCTGTCCCTCCGCCCGGGACCACTCGCTCTCGGTGTGCTCGGCGGGGACGCGGGGGACGCCGCCCCCGCCGCCCGCGTCGCTGAGGAAGACACGCAGGGTCCTGTCGTCGGGCATGGACAGCCCCCGGATGGCCTCGCCGCCCTCCCGGCCGGAGTCGGTGTACTTGCAGCAGTTCGCGAACACCTCGCTGACCACGAGTCGGACGGTGTCGACCAGGTCCTCGTCGAATCCGGTCAGGTCGGCGGCCAGGTCCGCGCGCACCCGGGTGAGCAGGGCCAGGTGGCCTGGGTAGACGCGGTGTTCCCAGAACACGACCGGCCGGGGTTCCTTCGTCAGTGTGGTGTTCATACCGCCGCCACCTCGTTCCTCCGGTGCCGACCGATCCAGATACGGGTGAGGTCGCGGAGTTCGTCGAACTCCCCGGACCGTGGCCGCACGGGGGCGAGCAGGTCGCCCTCGGGCACCGGCCGGGGCTCGGGCACGCGCGGGGCCGCAGGTGTGGGCGCGGTGTCGGTCGGCGCGGCCGTCCGGGCGCGCGGGCGTCGGGCGGCCGCTTCCCGGACGCGGGCGAGTTCGCGTTCGTGGGCCGCGTAGTAGGGCCGGACGAGGGCGACGTCGTCGGCCGGGATCTCCTCACGGGGCGGTGCCGGGCGCGGCGCGGGGCCGGGCTCGGGAGGCGCGGGAACCGTGCCGACCCGCTCGGCGGCGGGCGCGGGAACCGGCGGGGCGGGGGCGGGCGTCGGCGCGTAGCGGCGGACCCGGGTGGAGCGGCGTCGGCGGGCGCTGTGGCGTCCGCGCGCGGGGCTGAGGAGGGTCTTCAGGTTCTCCAGGGCAGACCTGAGGACCGCACGGCTAAGATGAGCCATGTCGGCAATCCTTTGCTTAAAGACTTGAGTTGCTGACCACGACCCCGGACGATCGACTAATCGTCGCGGGGTCTTCCGTGTATGGAGTTGTGTTCGGGAAGAAGAGTAAAGGACCCGGGAGGAGAAGGCGAAGCTTTCCGCGAAAGAACCCTGAGAGGACAACCAGGTTTCTCGTTCTTCGAGGTCAGACAGGTTGACAGAAAGAACCAGGAGCCATTCCTCAGCTCACCCGAAAAACGCACTTCGCCCGAATTTGCGTCATTGATCAGGAAATGCGCGGACGCCGGACACGGAGGGACCCCGGGCAGTGGCCCTGCCCGGGGTCCCTCACCGTGTGCGGCCCTACCTCCGCGTCACGGACGCCAGGAGCGCGGCCCACTCACCGGCGGGGAAGGGCAGGTGCCCGGCCTCCCGGTGCTCGGTGTCGCGCACGTCCGCGCCGCTCTGGTGCTCACGCACCTCCACACACGTCGATGTACTCGGGCTGTAACTGGACTTGTGCCATTCATTCACGGGCCATCTCCTTCACCATCTCGACCGACTGCCCCTCAGACAGGGCGACCTGAGTCGCCCGCTGGATCCGAGCCAGCAGGGTCTCTACCTGCTTCGGCTGGTCATGTACCACGACATCCCAATTGTGCTCACTGGCCAGAACCCGAGTCCCGTCCGTGAGCTGGAAGCCCATCAGCGGTGCGACCATGTCGATGACCGCATCGTCGCCGAGCAGGTTCACCGTCACCCGACCCGCGTCGATGAGGTCCGCCAGGCGCCGTGCCTGAGCTTGCCGCGCCGACGGGGGAAGCCGGGACAGGCACGAGGCGGGGAACACGGCCGTTACCCACGGCGCCCCTTTCGCAGCGAGCGCGTCGTAGCGGCCCGCACGGTTCTTCGCCTCCGCCCTGATCTGCTCGTCCGACCCCGGGCAGAGCCCTTCCCGCAACATCAGTTCGACGTATTCCGTGGCCTGGATCAGGCCGGGAATGCCGTAGGGGTAGACGAGGTGGATCGCCACGGAGTTCTGTTCAAGGTAGGGAACGCGCTGCTTCCAGTGGGGAACCACGGAACCGGTCGCGACCACCTGCCACTCCCTGAGCAGGTCGCCGCCGCATTGCAGCACGCGGTCCAGGAGTTCGGCGTCATCACGGTCCGGGAGGTACTCGCCCCGTTCCCACCGGGTCACCGTGGAGGGGGAGCGACTGACGCGAGCGGCCAGCTGGGACTTGGAAAGCCCCATGTTGTTGCGCGCCCGTGTCAGGGATTCGCAGAAGCCGTTGCTCTCCATGCGTGGAACGTAGCGCCGGTTGCGAGGACCGGTCACCTCGTAGCGACCGACCGTGTCCGAGGTGTGACCTGGAACTCAGGCCGCTCCTGAGGAGGATCCCGTGAACGACCGCGTATCCCTGCCCGCCGCCGCGCTCCGCCCCAACGACATCGTGGTGATGCCCGACGGGAACATCCGTGCGGTCACCGCCGTCCACCCCCACGACTCCGGGGCCGTGTCCGTGCGCCTGGGCGTCACCTGGTACCGGTACGAACGCGGCGAGGACCTGACCGTGGCCGACCGGGGACCCGCGGCGCCTAGGCCGCGGCGGTGACCGGGAGATGCTGTTCGGCCCAGATGATCTTGCCGTCCCCGGTGTACCGCGTGCCCCACCGGTGGGTGAGCTGGGCGACCAGGAAGAGGCCGCGCCCGCCCTCGTCCGTGGTGCGGGCGTGCCGCATCCGGGGGGAGGTGTTACTGGTGTCGGAGACCTCGCAGACCAACCCGGCCTGCCGCAACAGTCGCAGCCGGATCGGCCCCGACGCGTAGCGGATGGCGTTGGTGACCAACTCGCTGACGATCAGCTCGGTCGTCATCACCAGCTCGTCCAGCCCCCAGGCGCTCAGTTGGCGGGACGCCCGGGCCCGGATGTCCGCCACGGCGGCCGGGTCGGACGGCACGTCCCACGAGGCGATCCGGTCCGGGCTCAGGGTGTGCGTCCGGACCAGCAACAGCGCGGCGTCGTCGGTGTGGGACCCCGGGAGGAGCCGTCGGACCGTGCTCTCACACAGTTCGTCGAGCGCTACGCCCGGGCGGGCCAGGGCCCGGCCGAGGCGGGACATGCCGGATTCGGCGTCCCGGCCGTCGGACCGGAGGAGGCCGTCGGTGTAGAGGCCGATCAGACTGCCCTCCGGCAGCTCCAGCTCGGCCGTCTCGAAGGGCAGTCCGCCCAGCCCGAGGGGCGGCCCCGCGGGCAGATCCGGGAAGTAGACGTCTCCCCCGGGCGGGACCACGACCGGTGGCGGGTGCCCGGCGCGTGCCATGACACAGCGCTGGGTCACCGGGTCGAACACGGCGTACAGACAGGTGGCGCCGGTCAGGGCGGTGGTCGTCGCCTCGTCCCGCGGGTTCTCGTCGAGCAGGCTGATCACCAGGTCATCGAGGTGGGCCAGCAGTTCGTCGGGGGGCAGGTCCATGTCCGCGAGCGTGTGCACGGCGGTGCGCAGGCGCCCCATCGTCGCGGCGGCGGTGAGTCCGTGTCCGACCACGTCGCCCACGACCAGGCCCACCCGTGCGCCGGACAGCGGTATGGCGTCGAACCAGTCGCCGCCCACCCCGTTCGCGGCGTCCGACGGCAGGTAGAGGGAGGCCGTCTCCAGAACGGTCCCGCTGGCCAGCACATGCGGAAGCAGGGTGCGTTGGAGCGCCAGCGCCGTGGTGTGCTCGCGCGAGAAGCGGCGGGCGTTGTCCACGCACAGCGCCGCCCGACCCACCAGGTCCTGGGCCAACCGCAGGTCGTCGGGCTCGAAGGACGTCGGGTTCCGCGACCTGACGAAGGTGGCCAGGCCCAGCACCGTGTCCCGTGCCCGCATGGGGACGGAGATGAGCGAGTGCAGACCGAACTTCCGTATCGTCGCCACCCGGGCCGGTTGCTCCACCGCCCAGACGTCGTCGTCGGGGTTCAGGACCGGGATCAGGACGGCGTCGCCCTCGACCAGGTAGCGGGCGTCGTGCGGGGGTGGAACGAAGTCCACCCGTTCCCCCCTCCTGACGACCGCCTCCGGGCAGCCCTCGCGCACCGAACCCAGGCCCGCCCTGCGCATCGCGGGCTTGGTTCCGGGTGGCCAGGGCGGCGGTTCCTCCGCGTCCAGGACCGACTCCAGGAGGTCGACGACGACGAAGTCGGCGAAGCGCGGTACCGCGAAGTCGGCGAGTTCCTGTGCCGTCCGGGACACGTCCAGGGTGCTGCCGATCCGCGTGCCCGCCTCGTTGATCAGCCTCAGGCGGTGCTGGGCGTTCCACCGCTCGGTGACGTCCATGACCATGTAGCAGACGCCGGTGATGGCGTCGTTGGCGTCGATCAGGGGGAAGAACGAGGTGGAGTAGGCGTGCGGGCGGTACGGGTCCGCCCAGCTCCACCCCTGGTACTCGTGGTCGAGCACGGGTGTGCCGGTCTCCAGGACACTCCTCATGACGGCCTCGATCGGCTCCGCGCGCAGACCGGGGAGCAGGTCCCTCAGACGTCGGCCCAGACGCTGCTCCCGCGACACCCCGCCGAACCGTTCCAGGGTGTCGTTCACCCAGACGAAGCGCAGTTGCGGGTCGACCACGGCCATGCCGATCGGCGAGCGGGTGAGGAAACCGTCCAGCACCGACCCGCCGACCGTCCACCCCGGCGTGCGCTCCCGGCCGGAGACCAGGAAGCACCGCTGGCCGTCCAGGGCGAAGGCGGCGCAGACCCGCAGGTCCACCTCGACCAGTCGACCGTCCCGGTGCCGGAGGTCGGCCGTGCCGTGCCAACCGCTGCCCGACCGGCACCGGTCGGCGATCCGCGCCGTCCGGGCCGGGTCCGGGTCCTCCCCCTCCGCGAGCAGGCGGGCCGCCGACCGGCCGACCACCGTGTCGGGCGGGTACCCGAGGAGCTCCTGCGCTCCGCTGGTCCAGCCGAGGACCGTACCGGACTCACCGATCACCGCCGCCGCGTCGCTCGTGGTGCCGACGTGACCGGAGGCGCCGGAGGGTCCCGGGGGATCCGGCAGCGCCCCGGCCCCTGGTCTCGACATCTCGCTCACCGCCAACCCCTCTGTCTGCATCATTCCCGTCCGCCCCACAACCAAGCCACCTCCCCGCGCGGCGTCCGGGCCCTTCGTGCGAACCTGGGACAGCGGGTTCGGCTGACGGAGGCGGTGCTGCGGATGGGACGGGTCACGGTCCGGGACAAGGTCCTGCGGATCAGGGACGGGGCCGCCGGCGAGCGGGTGGACAGCCTCGTCGTGGAGGAGCCCCTGGAGATCAGGGTGGACGGCGTCGCGCTGGCCGTCACCATGCGCACCCCGGGCGCGGACTTCGACCTGGCCGCGGGGTTCCTGGTCAGCGAGGGCGTCGTCACCACGGCCGAGGAGGTGGCCGCGATCCGCTACTGCGCCGGGGCCACCGAGGACGGGGCGAACACCTACAACGTGCTCGACGTGTCCCTGGCCCCCGGCGTCCCGCGCCCCGACACGTCCCTGGAACGCAACTTCTACACCACCTCGTCGTGCGGGCTGTGCGGGAAGGCGAGCCTGGACGCCGTGCGCACACGGGCGCGGTGGCCGGTCGAGGGGGACGGCCTCCGCGTGGACGCGCGGACCCTGGCTCTGCTGCCCGACCGCCTGCGCTCGGCCCAGCGGGTGTTCGACCGCACGGGCGGACTGCACGCCGCCGGGCTGTTCACCGCCGACGGCGAGCCGCTCGCGGTACGCGAGGACGTGGGTCGTCACAACGCGGTGGACAAGCTGGTCGGCTGGGCGCTGCACGGCGACCGCCTGCCGCTGCGGGAGACCGTCCTCATGGTCTCGGGGCGGGCCTCGTTCGAGCTGACGCAGAAGGCGTGGATGGCGGGGATCCCGGCGCTGGCGGCGGTGTCCGCGCCCTCGTCCCTGGCCGTCGACCTGGCCGCCGAGGCGGGGATGACGCTGGTGGGGTTCCTGCGGGGGTCCTCGATGAACGTCTACGCGGGGCGTCACCGGGTACGCGTGGATGTCTAGGATCCACTGGTATGCACCGACTGTCTGAGCGGCGACAGCCGCTGTTCGTCTACGGCACCCTCCTCTTCCCGGAGATCCTGAACGCGCTGCTCGGCCGCGTTCCCGACTCCGTGCCCGCCGCCGCGCCCGGCTGGCGGGCGGCCGCGCTGCCCGGCCGCCCCTACCCCGTGCTGGTCCCCGGCGCCGGAACCGCCTCGGGAAGGTTGCTGTCCGGGCTGTCGGAGACGGAGCGGCGGATCATCGACGTCTACGAGGACGAGTGGTACGAGGTCCGCCGTCTGGAGCTGGCCGACGGCGGCGCGGGGTGGGCCTACGTCGCCGACGCGGCCACCGAGGCGTCCCCGCGGGACTGGGACGCGGACGCCTTCGCCGCCGAGCACCTGACCGCCTACGTCACGGAGTGTTCCGCGTTGCGGACCGAGCTCACCGGGGCCACCGGATGAGCCGGGCGCGCTGAGCACGCGCGCGGGCACCGGCCGGTCAGGTGAGCCGGTGCCCGCGGTTCGGCCCCCGGGGGTCCGGGGCCGGCCGGTGGGTCAGCCCGTGAGCAGGGTCAGGTTCCACCGCTCCAGGATCGGGTTGAGCGGCTGGAAGTAGGTGGTGCCGCCGGAGGTGCAGTCACCGGAGCCGCCGGAGGTCACGCCCTGGGCCTCGGTGCCCGCGAGCCAGGAGCCGCCGGAGTCGCCGCCCTCGGCGCACGCGGTCGTGCGGGTCAGCCCGTGGACGTGCTGGCCGCGCGGGTAGCGGACGGTCTGGTCCTTGGCCTCGATGACGCCGCACTGCCAGCCGGTGGTGCGGCCCGAGCGGCACACCGACGCGCCGACGGGGGCCTCGGCGGAGCCGGTGACGGTCACGGTGCCGCCGTCGTAGTCGTTGACCTGGGCGGTCGGCGTGAAGTCAGGGTTGGTGACGTCGACCCAAGCCATGTCGCTACGGGGGAAGACCGACCCGGCGACCGTGCCGATCTGCTGGGTTCCGGGCACGTCGTGCCAGGTGTCGCTGCCCTCGTCGCCGCAGTGGCCCGCCGTCACGTAGCCGCCGACGACGCCGAACCCGATCGAGCAGACGTACCAGCTGCCGCCGTCCTGGAAGTAGTACGGGTTGCCGCCGACGATGTCGGCGTAGGTCCGCGGTGTTCCGGGGCTCTCCTCGACGACGACGGCGTCGGCGTCGACACCGGCGCTGGCGGCCAACTCCTCGGCCGCGGACTCGTGGCCCGGTGCGGCCTCGATGACCACGGTGTCCCTGGCCGGGTCGGCGTACCAGCCGTGGACGGTGGCGTGGGCTCCGTCGGCGGCCGCGTCGAGCGCCTCCATGACGGAGTCGAGTGCGCTCTCGCCGTGGTCGACCAGCTCGGGAACGGCCCCGGCGGCCCGTACGGCGCCGAAGTCGGAGCGGTCGGTGACCTGGACGGTGAGGTCGAGGGTGTCGACATCGAAGACCGCTCCGCCGAAGTCCGGGCCGAGTTCCTCGCGGAGTTCTCTCTCGGTCTCGGCGGCCGCCTCCTGGGCCGCGATGAGCTCGGTGACGCCGGACTCGGTGAGCCCGAAGGCGCTGCGCATGGCGGCCATCTGGTCCGGCGAGGGGCCGCCCGTCGGGGAGTCGGCCGCGACCGGTCCGGTGGCGGCGAGGACGAGTCCGAGGGAGAGCGCCGTCATGCCGACGGCGCGGGGGAGGGGGGATCCGTGCAAGGTTCTGCCCTTTCGCGGGGGTACTAGGCAGTGCGGGCGCCGTGCGCCCACGGGGGTGGACGGTTCGCCAGGTTTGCCGCCCGACGACCGTCAAAGTGTTCACCTGGTGATGAACAGGGGAAAACGTAAGCCACGCACCGGAAAAGGACAACCACCCGAATACTCCATGAATTCGGAAAGTTTCCTAACGAAACACCATAGAAATGGAGAAACCAACAGGGGTGGTGTGCATGAAGGGGTCGAAACCGGGAACCCGCGCGCGCGACACGCCCGCCGGACGGTCCGCTACCACACGCCGGGGGAACGCGCGAGAGGGGCACGCGTGGCCGGATCCGGTCACGCGCACGTCACTTTTCGTGACGACTCATGACGGGAAAGCCACCCCGCACCTGGTGACATGGGGTTCCAGGGGGAACACGGTACACAGAAACGCCCGGGAGGCCGCGGCCTCCCGGGCGTCCGGGGCGGCGGCCGGAGAACCGGCGCCGGATCGTCCCCTTCGATTCTTCGGGTGATGGACGGCTAGCGGGCGAAGCTGAAGACGTCGAACGACGCCGCGCCACCGGGTCCGGCGAAGTTGCCGCTCTGCGAGAAGAGCGCACCGCCGAAGTTGCCGCCGCCGAAGTGACCACCGTGGCCGCCGAAACCGGCCTTGCTCACGATGCTCAGGTTGCTCGCGCCCCCGAAGCCCGCCATGGACTCGTTGTAGGACCAGAAAGCTCCGCTGCCGAAGCC
>NZ_ANBC01000917.1 GCF_000341125.1 Nocardiopsis lucentensis DSM 44048
CCGGTCGCGGGAGTACTCACCAAGATCCTCGTCGACGAGGACGAGACGGTCGACATCGGCGCCCAGATCGCGGTCATCGGCGGCGAGGGTGCCGCTCCCGCGCCCGAGGCCCCCGCCCCGCGGGCCGAGCCCGCCCCCGAGGCCGCCGCGGAGCCCGCTCCGGCTCCGACGCCGGCTCCGGCCCCCGCGCCGGAGCGGGAGGCCGACGTCCCCAGGGTGGACATCGAGACGCTCAGCGGCACTGGTCGGGCCTCCGGCACCGACGCCGTCACCGAGGCGTACGTGACGCCGCTGGTCCGTAAGCTCGCCGCCGAGAACCGTGTCGACCTGAGCCGGGTCAAGGGCACCGGCGTCGGTGGCCGGATCCGCAAGCAGGACGTGCTCCGGGCCGCCGAGGAGCAGAAGGCGGCCGCCGCGCGCGCCGCCGCCCCCTCCTCGCCGTCCTCGACCGCGCGCAAGGGCGCCACCGACACCTCCCTTCGGGGCCGCACCGAGAAGATGAGCCGCCTGCGTCGGTCGATCGCCGACCGTATGGTCGAATCGCTCAACACCGCGGCCGAGACCACGCAGGTCATCGAGGTCGACGTCACCAAGATCGCGCGTCTGCGCGAGCAGGCGGCCGCCGACTTCGCCCAGCGCGAGGGCGTTGCGCTGGACTTCTTCCCGTTCTTCGCGCTGGCCGCGGTGGAGGCCCTCAAGGCCAACCCGAAGCTCAACGCGGTGATCGACAGTGACAACGACGAGGTCAGCTACCACGACGTCGAGAACCTCGGCGTCTCCGTGGACACCGACCGCGGCCTGCTCGTCCCGGTCATCCGTGACGCCGGCCACCTGGGTCTGACCGACCTGGCCCGCAACATCACGGCACTGACCGAGCGGGCGCACACCGGGCTGCTCGGGCCGGACGAGCTCGGCGGCGGTACGTTCACGATCGCCGAGACGGGGAGCACCGGAGCCCTGTTCGGCACGCCGATCATCAACACGCCGCAGGTGGCCATCCTCGGCACGGGCGCGGTCGTCAAGCGGCCCGTCGTGGTCGAGGACCCGGCGATGGGCGGCGAGGTGATCGCCGTCCGGTCGATGGTGTACCTGTCGCTGTCCCACGACCACCGCCTGATCGACGGCGCCGACGCGGGCCGTTTCCTCCAGTCCGTCAAGGAGCGCCTGGAGGAGGGCGCCTTCGAGGCCGAGCTGGGTCTGTAGCCCCGTTCCTCCTGTTCCGTCGGGCCGGACGCCGCGCGGCGTCCGGCCCGACGCCGTCACGGAGGTGGGACGCGCACCCCGGGTTGACCTCAAGTCAGGTCGAGGTTCTACCGTGGACAGCGCCCCCCGACGAACGAACGCGGCCGGACCATCCCTCCCAGGGCGGCCCGGCACACGAGGTCGGCGGCAGTGCGCGGCACGCGCGCGGTCGGCCCGCGGACACGAGGACGTACATGCACAACCTTCGTATCGCGGTCATCCTGGGTGGTAATCGCAACGGCCGGACAGGGCCGGCGGTCACCCGCTGGTTCCTCGATCGGGCACGAGGCCACGGGGGCGCCGAACTCGATGTCCTGGACGTCGCCGACCTCGGGACCGCGGAGGGCCACGGCGCTCCGCTGGCCGATTTCGGTGCCCGGATCGACGCCGCGGACGCCTTCGTGGTCCTCACCCCCGAGTACAACCACGGCTACCCCGGACCGCTCAAGGCGGCGATCGACTCGGCC
>NZ_ANBC01000918.1 GCF_000341125.1 Nocardiopsis lucentensis DSM 44048
TCCGGAGGTCTGCGGGCGGTCGAGCAGCTCCGGTTGGTCTTCAGCGAGCTGCGCACCGCGACCCTGCGCGACACCGTCAGCTTCCACAACGCGCAGGCGCTGTTCACCGCCGACGGCTCCCCCAAGGAGGACATGTCCGGCGCGGAGGTGGCCGTGGCCACCCTGCTCGACGAGTTGCTGTGGTGGGCCCGGGCGCTCAGGGCCGCCAGGGAGCGTGAGCCCTACCCAGGTCAGCCGTAGGCTGTGCTCGTTTTGGGCCTCCACTTCGCTTCGGCCCGCCCGTCGCCCGCCACCGCCCGGGGGCCGCTTCGCGACGGGGCGGGCACCCTCACTTGCAGCACCCTGGCGGCGCCCGAACGGTAACCCCGGAGACGGGGACGGGGCGGCGCCGATGGCGCCGCCCCGCCTTCTTACCCCACCAATCACCATCCCCTGATGATCCCCATCATCAAAGGTCTGTGGACGGGCGTGCACGGCCTGCCCGGCAGTGCGTCGCCCACGGTAGCTCCGCGATGACGCGGAGTTCCATGTCCCACCTTCAACGTAGAAGACCTCGGCGCGCCGTGCAGGACTTTCGGCGAAAAAGGCCGGGAAAAATTCGCCGGCCGCCCGCGCGATCGGCTGGTGTGGTCCGTGTGTGATCCGCAGAGGGTAGGTCCCAGGACATGAGAGTCGCTATCACGGGAGCCTCGGGATTCATCGGCGGCGCGCTGACCGCGTCCCTACTGAAGGACGGCCACTCGGTGGTGCGGATGGTGCGTCACCCTCCGCGCGCGGAACGCACCGCCCGTCTGGAGGAGGCGGAGTGGCGCCCCGAGCAGGGCAGGGTGGACACCGTGGCGCTGCACGGCGCCGACGCCGTCGTACACCTGGCGGGCGTGCCCATCGGCACCGCGCTGTGGACACGGCGCAGGCGCTCGCTCATCCGGCGCAGTCGGGTTCGCGGCACGCGGATCCTGTGCCGGGCGATCGCCGCCATGGACTCCCCTCCCCCTCGCCTGCTCAGCGCCTCGGGTATGCACTTCTACGGAGACACCGGCGGGGCCGTGGCCACCGAGGACTCGCCACCCGGCACCGGTTTCCTCTCCGAGGTCGCCCAGGCTTGGGAGGCCGCCACCACCCCGGCGGAGGAAGCGGGGGTGTCGGTGGCGCACCTGCGCACCGCGGTCGTCCTGGACCGCTCGAGTGGCCTACTGCGATCGCTGCTTCCCCTGTACCGGGCGGGGCTGGGCGGGCGCCTGGGGTCGGGGGCCCAGTACATGAGCTGGATCGCCCTGAGGGACCACGTCGGGGCGATGCGCTTCCTCCTGGAACGCCCCGAGCTCACCGGCCCGGTGAACCTGTGCGCGCCCGAGCCGGTGAGCAACGCGGCCTTCACCGAGGCGCTGGGGCGGGTGTTGGGGAGGCCCACACTGCTGCCCGTCCCGGCGACGGCGTTGCGGGCGACGCTGGGGGACTTCGCCGAGGAGACCGCCCTCCTGGACCTGCGGACCGTGCCCGAACGCCTTGTGAACGCGGGGTATTCCTTCACGTTCCCCACCATCGACAGTGCGCTATCCGACATCCTGGCCAGACCCGCCCGCCGCGCCGGGGCGTAAGGTGTGGGTGTGAGTGATCTCGTTTACGCATGGATGGGCGACTCGCCAGTCCCGTACCACCAGGGCTGGGATCTCCAGAAGCGGCTCCACGAGCGCCGCGTCGCCGACGAGGTGGCCGACACGGTCCTCCTACTGGAGCACGAGCCCGTCTACACGGCGGGCAAGCGCACCGGGAGGTGGGATCGTCCCACCTCCGACCCGGGAGCCCCCGTCGTCGACATCGACCGCGGCGGGAAGATCACGTGGCACGGTCCCGGCCAGCTGACGGTGTACCCCATCGTCAGGCTGCGCGACCCGATCGACGTGATCGCCTACGTCCGCATGCTGGAGGAGGCCATCATCCGCACCATCGCGGAATACGGCCTCACCGGGAAGCGGGTCGAGGGGCGAACCGGGGTCTGGCTGGACGCCGCCCCGGAGCGGGGGCTCATCGAACGCAAGATCGCCGCGATCGGCTGTCGCATCGCCCGCGGGGTGGGGATGCACGGGCTCGCGTTGAACTGCGATAATGATCTGTCGTGGTATGACCGGATCGTCCCGTGCGGCATCTCCGACGCCGGCGTCACCACGCTCACGGCCGAGGTCGGGCGTGCCGTGACCGTCGGCGAGGTGCGACCGCACATGGAACGACACCTGGCGGACGTCCTCGGCGCGGAGGGGTACAGCCACGCCGACGGCGCCGCGCTGCTCGCCGACGCCACCGCCTGAGGATGACCACCCACACCAGCCACCAGTCCCCCACCGGGACCCAGTGCCCCCACGAGGGGCGGAGTCGTCCCCGTCACGGGGCACAGAAGGGAACGGGTTCACGTTGACCGTCGCTCCTGAGGGCCGCAAGCTGCTGCGCGTGGAGGCGCGCAACAGCGAGACCCCCATCGAGAAGAAGCCGCCGTGGATCAAGATCAAGGCGCACATGGGGCCCGAGTACACCGAGCTCCACTCCCTGGTCAAGAAGGAGGGTCTGCACACGGTCTGCCAGGAGGCCGGGTGCCCCAACATCTACGAGTGCTGGGAGGACCGGGAGGCCACCTTCCTCATCGGTGGTGACCAGTGCACCCGCCGCTGCGACTTCTGCCAGATCGCCACGGGCAAGCCCACCGCGCTGGACCGCATGGAGCCGACCAAGGTCGCCAACTCGGTGAAGACCATGGAGCTGCGCTACGCCACCGTCACGGGTGTGGCCCGCGACGACCTGGAGGACGGCGGCGCGTGGCTGTACGCGGAGACGGTCCGCAAGATCCACGAGCTCAACCCCGGCACCGGTGTCGAACTGCTCATCCCGGACTTCAACGCCGACCCCGACCAGCTGGCCGAGGTCTTCGGGTCGCGGCCCGAGGTTCTGGCGCACAACGTGGAGACCGTGCCGCGGATCTTCAAGCGCATCCGTCCGGGCTTCCGCTACGAGCGCTCCCTCGAGGTCATCACCCGCGCCCGTGCGGACGGCCTGGTCACCAAGTCCAACCTGATCCTGGGCATGGGCGAGACCCGTGAGGAGATCAGCGAGGCCATGCGGGACCTGCACGAGGCCGGGTGCGACCTGCTGACCATCACCCAGTACCTGCGCCCCTCCAAGCTGCACCACCCGATCGACCGTTGGGTGAAGCCGCAGGAGTTCGCCGAGCTGGGCGAGGAGGCCGAGGAGATCGGCTTCGCCGGGGTCATGTCCGGGCCGCTCGTGCGTTCCTCCTACCGAGCCGGACGCCTGTACAAGCAGGCCCGGGAAAAGCGGGACGCCGAGGCCGCTTCCGGGGCGAACGCCACGCGTCCGGACATGACAGCCCAGTCGTAACCAAGCTGGAACGGTGGCCCTCGGGTCACCGTTCCGCAGTTGGGGGGCGGCGCGCCTATCCTGGTGTGGAGAGGCGCCCCGCTGGCGGGGCCGGATGGCGCCGCACGTAGGTCGACCGCGAAGAGGAGGCAAGGCAGCCCGGGGACGCCGTTCCCCGCCGACGGAGTCGGCGCTCGCTGCCTGAGAGCACGATGGCGAAGAAGCCCAAGGGTTCCGAGAAGACGACCCCGGCCAAGGGCCAGGCCGAGAAGCAGCCGGGCCGGCTCAAGCAGATCGGCATGGTCGCCAAGGTCGTCCACCAGCAGAGCCCGCGCAGTATCCCGATCGCCGTTGCCGTCGCGGTCGTCATCCTCGCCGTCGCCGTGGGGATCGGCGCCTGGACCGGATCGTGGCTCCTGTGGACGCTCACGGGTGTCCCGGTGGCCTTCCTCGTCGGCTTCATCATCTTCACCCGGTCGGCCCAGCGCGTCCAGTACAAGATGCTGGACGGCCAGCTCGGCGCCGGGATGGCGATCCTGGAGAACATGCGCGGCAACTGGGTGGTCGAGCCGGGCGTGGCCGCCAACAAGCAGATGGACGTCGTCCACCGCGTGGTGGGGCGCCCCGGCGTGATCCTGGTCGGAGAGGGCGACCCGGGCCGCCTCCGGCCGCTCATCGCCGGTGAGAAGAAGCGCGTCGCGCGTGTGGCGCACGACATCCACATCTACGACTACAAGGTCGGCAACGGCGACGACCAGGTGCCCATCGACAAGCTCCAGCGCACGCTGGTCAAGCTGCCCAAGCTCCTGGACAAGCCGGACGTCGCCGAGCTCAACTACCGGCTCAAGGCGCTCCCGCCCGCCATGCAGATGCCCAAGGGCCCGATGCCCAAGGGCGCGAAGCTGCCCAAGGGCATGCGCGGCCGCATGGGCTGACCGCACGCCACGCGCGCGAGGGGCCGTCCCGCTTCGGGACGGCCCCTCGCGCGTGCGTTCAGTCCTCCTCGTATCCGATGAGGTCGCCCGGCTGGCAGTCCAGCTCGCGGCACAGGGCGGCCAGGGTGGAGAAGCGGATCGCGCGCGCCCGACCGTTCTTGAGGACCGACAGGTTGACGACGGTGACGCCGACCCGCTGGGCGAGCTCGGTCAGCGTCATCCCCCGGTCGCTGAGCAGCTCGTCGAGGTGGATCCGGATACCGGTGGCCTCCTCGGGCGGCATCAGACCAGTCCCTCGACGTCCTCGCGCAGGCCGGTGCCGCGCCGGAACACCTCGGCCAGAGCGACCAGGGCGAGGCCGACGAAGACCAGCGGGAAGGGAACCTCGCCGACTCCGACCCCGAAGGCGACCAGGACCAGGCCGTCGGGGTCCAGGGCCCGGGACTGGAGTTCGGCGTCGGTGAAGACCCGCACCAGCGGAACGGCCAGGGAGCCGACGGTGACGGTGGCCGCGACGACGTACATCCGGCGCACGTTGGCGGGAACGAACGGGTCTCCTTGGGCGAGCGTCCGGGCCATCCGCAGCAGGACGACGAGCACGAGGAGGGTGGCCGCGACGCCGACCAGCGTCGGGAGCACGAGCAGGAGCCGCTCCGGGAGCGTGGGGTCGTGGAAGGTGACCGCCAGGGACTCGGTGGCACGCACCTCCACGTCCTCGCCGGTGACGGGGACGTCGACCGGTGGCGGGGGGGTCGCGGCGGGCGCGTGGACGGTGATGGTGGTCAGCTCCCCGGCGGTGTCCGCCGGTAGGAGCGGCGTGGTCCACACCAGGAGGAAGAGCCCGGTGAGGGAGGTGGCCGCGATTCCCATGAGGAGAAGGCCCCGAAGGACGACGTCATCCGCCTTGGACCAGGCGAGGCGGGTGCGGGTGGACATGTTCGACCTCTCTCATATCGTTTTTCGATAATAACGATAAACGATAAGTCCATGTCTGTCATCCGCCCGAACGGCGGGCCGCACCGGCTCCGGGCACGCCGAAGGCCCCGCACAGGCCCCAAACGGGCACCTACGGGACCTTCGGCGGTCAGGGCGGGGAATCAGTCGCAGGAGACCTGGTCGGCGGCGGAACGGCTGTCCAGTTCGTCGAGGGGGCTCCCACCGTCCTCGGAGTCGGCCCCGCCCCCATCGGAGCCCGCGGTGGCCAGGCCCGCCCAGTCGGCGGCGCCCATCACCAACTCCAGGTCGTCGCCGAGGTCGGGGGCCTCCTCCACTCGGGCGGTGTCGAGCGCGTCGGCCAGCGCCCGGGCCTGCGCCTCCCGGCCCGGTCCGTGGTAGACGGTGGTCTCCTGGGGGGTCCGCAGTTCGGGGTTGCCGATCTCGGTGACCGTGAAGCCCTCGGCCTCCAGCAGCGGCCGGACCACGCCGGCCAGACCGTCGGTCGCGGTGCCGTTGAGCAACCTCAGGGAGACGTCCGAGGGCTCGACGTCCTCCTCGGCGGCGCCGTCCCCGCCGCCCCCGTCCCCTTCGGCCAGGGACTCCCCGGCTGAGACGGCCGCGAACAGCTCGCTCGCCTGCGGCTCCCGGAGCTCCACCTTGTACCTGAACTCCTGCGAGTCCCCGACCGGCACCGTCACCATGTTCATCCGATCCAGGTCCACGTCGCGCATGGCGATGACCAGTTCGGCCATCGTGTCCATGGTGAGCGCGTCGTCGGTGACCAGGTTGTCGGTGACCGAGTCGAGGAGGGAGTAGACCGAGGTCGGGCTGGAGAGGAAGTCACCGCCGGTCACCTCCCGCACCAAAGAGCCGATCAGCCGCTGCTGGCTCTGGATCCGCTCCAGGTCGCTCCCGTTCTCGGTGCTGGCCCTGGACCGCGCCAGGCCCAGGGCCTCGGTCCCGTTGAGCCGCTGCCGTCCGGCCTCCAGCCGGAGGTGGGCCTTGGGGTCGTCGATCGGCGCGGGGATGCACATCTCCACACCACCGACGGTGTCCACGATGTCCTCGAACCCGGCGAAGTCGACCTGCACCATGTGGTCGAGGTGGACACCGGTGGTGTTCTCCATCGTGTTGCCCAGGCAGTTCAACCCGCCGTACATCATCGAGTGGTTGATCTGGTCCCGGCCGCCGGACCACCCCGGGGAGTCGCCGACCGGATCGCAGGCCGGGATCTGCACGATGAGGTCGCGCGGCACGTTCACCATCGTCACCGCGCCCGCGTCGACATTGACGTTGACGATGATCAGGACGTCGGGCCGGTCGCCCCCCGACTCGGTGTCCACCCCCAGAAGCAGGATGTTGCGGACGCCCTCGACGCGGTCGGGCCGGTCGCCCCAAGCGTCGGTGTCGATGGTCTCGGTCCGGATGTCGAACGCGGACACGTAGGTTCCGTAGGCGGTCAGACTGACGGCGATGAGCACACCCGTCAGGACGCACGCCACCCATTGGCCCGCGCTCATGCGTGAACGCGGGAACGGGCGGGAGGGTGTCTTCCTGGCGGCCAAGGGGGCACCGATCCGGTATGGGACGGGGAGGGGGGTGTCCGACGGGGGCACGGTGCTCGGAACACACGGAAACGGACGTGATGGCCCGGATCGTACCCGACCGCCGTGATCTCCGCGAGACCACGAACCGGGCGGCTGCCCGGGCCACGGCTCAGCAGGGGCTGTCCTCCGCCGCCTCCGCGGTGATGCCGCCCAGGTCCTCCGTGACCGAGGCCTCCGACTCAGCGGCTCCGGAGCCCGCGACACCGACCCAGTCCGCGCCCAGGACCAGCTCGAGGTCGGCGCCCAGCCCCTCGGCCTCCTCGGTCACGGCCTGCTCCAGAGCGTCGGCCAGCACGGAGGCCGCCGCCTCCTGGCCGGGCGCGTGGTAGACGGTGGTGACGTCGGGGAACCGGGCCCCGGGGTTGCCGGTGTTGGTGACGACGAACCCCTCCGTCTCCAGCTCCCCCTGAACCTGCGCCGCCAGCCCGCTGATCCCGGTGTTGTTGCGGATGTCGACCGTGATCTCCGAGGGGTCGGGAGCGTCCCCGTCACCACCGGAGTCGCCGGAACCCTCCTCCTCGTCCTCCCCGTCGCCGCCCGTCAGGTCGGCGCCGGCGTTGATCGCCTCGAAGAGCTCGGAGGCGTCGGGTTCGCGCATGATGAGCCGGTTGGCATCGTTGGGGCTCTGCCCGTTGGGGACGGTCAGGAACTGGACGTTGGCCAGATCGACCTCGCGCATGGAGATGGCGATGTCGGTCATGGTGTCGACGGTCAGGTCCTCGTCGGTGGAGATGGAGTCGGTGACCGCCCCGAGGAAGTTGGTGACCGTGACCGGGCTGGTCATCACCTCGCTGCTGAGGACGCCGCGCAGCATCGCGCCCATGAACTGCTGCTGGCGTCCGATCCGCGACAGGTCGCTGCCGTCGCCCTGCCCGTAGCGGGAGCGGACGAAGCCGAGCGACTGCTCGCCGTCCAGGGTCTGGAGTCCGGCGTCCAGTTCCAGGTGGGCCTTGGGGTCGTCGATCGGCGCGGGGATGCACATCTCCACCCCGCCGATGGCGTCCACCATGTCCTTGAAACCGGTGAAGTCCATCATGACGAAGTGGTCCAGGTGCACACCGGTCACCTGCTCGACGGTGTTCCACTGGCAGCCGATGCCGCCGAAGGTCATCGCCGAGTTGAGCATGGCCGTCTGGGGGATCATCCCCTCGTAGCCCTCGGCCGGCTCGCAGCCGGGAAGGTCCACGACCAGATCGCGGGGGAGGTTCACCAGGGTGGCCGTGCCGCTGTCGACGTTGATGCTGGCGATGAGCATCGTGTCGGGACGCTCGCCCTCCGCCTCGCCGTAGTCGGCGTTCTCCCCCGACCGGATGTCGGAGCCGATGATGAGCAGGTTCATCACGCCCTCGACGCTCACCGGCCGGTCCCAGGCGTCGGTGTCCACCTGGTGGGTGGTGATGTTACCGACGATCCCCTGATACCAGCCGTATCCGCCGAGGCTGGCGATGATGGCCAGCGCGGTGGCCACGCACGCGACCCATTGACCGGTGGACAACCGCCCACGGTCGAACGGGCGCGAGGAGCGGGGGGCGGAGCGTCTTCCAGCCATACGAACCTTCGGGATGGTGCGTTACGACCCGTCGAGGGGCGGGGCGATGGGGCCCGTGGGTCAAGAATGTTCCCAGGGAGAGTAATGAACGGATGTTAACAGCAGCTAAGAAGGGGTGTGTCCCGCTCCGTTCGAGGCCGCGGGCCGGCGGGGAGCCCACCGAAGGCACACGCGGCGGTGTCCGGGGAGGGAAGGGCAGGTGAAGTCGGGGTGGCGGCGCGGGAACCGCGCGCGGGCGGGCGCGTGGGATGAGGGGATCCTTGACGGAACCGTTCCTAAAAACTGAGCATGAGTTGCGCATGCTCAGCCGAGCGCCCCGAACGGTCTTGGGCGTTCTGGTCCACCGCGTTCCGTCCGCGTCCAGCGCCATCGGCTCGTGTCCGTGGTCCGGGTGCGCGGGGGCGGTCTCCCTCACGCCCCCGGTCACGTGG
>NZ_ANBC01000919.1 GCF_000341125.1 Nocardiopsis lucentensis DSM 44048
GCACACCGCCGAACAACACGACCTGACAGCCCACACCACCGGCACCCTGCGACGCGACGACGACACCCCCACCCGCCTACTCACCTCCCTGGCCACCACCTGGACCCACGGCACCCCCCTGGACTGGACCCACCTCACCCCCGACGGCCACACCACCCCCCTGCCCACCTACCCCTTCCAACACCAACACCACTGGATCGAGCCGCACCGCGCCGCCCTGTCGAGCGCGACCGCCTCCGCCGACGGCACCGACGCACTTTCGTACCAGGTGACCTGGAAGCGGCTGCGGGACGAGGACGGACAGACCACCCGGCTGGACGGGCAGTGGCTGTTGGCGGTCCCGGAGGAACTCGCGGACTCACCCACCGCACAGGGCATCGCCCGCGAGCTGACCGAACGCGGCGCGACCGTGCGGGTGCTGCCCGTCGAGCCCGCCACGGACCGCTCCCGGCTGTGCGGGCGGCTGGCGGAGATCGCCGAGCGCACGGACAGCGGCCCCCTGAGCGGGATCGTCTCGCTCCTGGCCCTCGCCGAGGGCACCGACGCCGCGCACCCGGTACTCCCCACCGGTCTGGCGTCCTCCCTGGCCCTGATCCAGGCCGTGGGTGACGCCGGGGTCGAGGCCCGGCTGTGGGCGGTCACCCGCGGCGCGGTGGCGGTGGCTCCCAGTGAGGCCCCATCCGCCACGCAGGCCCAGTTGTGGGGCCTGGGCCAGGTCACCGGTATCGAACTTCCGCAGCGCTGGGGCGGTCTGATCGACCTGCCGGTCAACGCCGATGGACCCACGTTCCGGCGACTGGCGGCGACGATCGCGGACCGCGGGAACGAGGAGCAGGTGGCGGTCCGCCCCTCGGGCACCTACGGCCGCAGGCTGTCCCACGTCCTCGCCGGTGGCGGTGGCAGTGGCTGGCGCCCCCGGGGCACCGTGCTGGTAGTGGGCGACATCTCGACGGTCGCCGGTCCGCTGACGCGGCGGCTGCTCGATGACGGAGCCCAGCGCGTGGCGCTGTCGGGCCTGTCGGGTCCCCTACCGGAGGAACTCGCGGACGTCGCCGCGCGCGTGACCACGGTCCCGTGTGACCCACGCGACCAGGCGGCGTTGCGGACGATGCTCGACGAACTGTCCCCGACGGCGGTGATCGTGGCACCGCCCACGGCCCCGTTGGCGGGTCTGGCGGAGACCACACCCGAGGCGCTCGCCACCGCCCTGTCGGCCAGGACCGACCTGGTGACCAGGTTGGACCGGCTGGTGGCGGACACGGACCTGGACGCGTTCGTCGTCCTCTCCTCGGTGTCCGGGGTGTGGGGCGGCATCGGCCAGGGCGGTTACGCGGCCGGTACCGCCTACCTCGACGCGGTCGCGGAGTGCAGGCGTGCCCGCGGGCTGCCGGGCACGTCGGTCGCGTGGGCCCCGTGGTCCGGAACCCCCGCCGCGGAGGGGGCCATCGGCCAGCAGATGCGGCGTACCGGTCTGGCCCCGCTCGAGCCTGCGTCGGCCTTGGACGCGCTGAGCCGTACCGTGCGGCGCGGTGCGGGCCGGGTGGCCGTCGCCGACGTCGACTGGGAACGGTTCGCCCCCGCCTACACCGCCGCCCGCGCCACCCCGCTGCTCGACGAGCTGCCCGAGGTACGGGCGATGCGCGCCGCACAAGCGGAGGAGGGACGGACCGGGAAGTCAGCCGACGAGGGCTCCTCCCTGGCGCGTTCGCTCCGAGGCAAGCCCGAGGACGCGCGGTTGGCGATGGTGTCGCGGCTGGTGCGGTCGCACGTGGCGGCGGTGCTCGGCCTCTCCTCTCCGGAGGAGGTGGACGTGCGGCGCCCGTTCAAGAACCTGGGCTTCAACTCGGTGACGGCGGTGGAGCTGCGGAACCGGTTGAAGGAGGCCACCGGCCTGGACCTGGTGTCGTCCCTGGTCTTCGACCACCCCGATCCCACGGCCCTGGCACGGCACCTGCTCGACCTGGCGCTCGACACGGAGGAGGACTCGGCCGGGGCGGAGGCGTTCGGGCTGGTCCCCGCGCAGGACGGGGAGCCGATCGCGATCGTGTCGATGGCGTGCCGTTTCCCCGGAGACGTGAACACCCCCGAGGAGCTGTGGCAGCTGCTCATGGACGGGGTGGACGCGATCGGTCCGTTCCCGGCGAATCGGGGATGGGACCTGGCGAGCCTGTACGACCCCGATCCGGAGGCGGGCGGCCGCACCTACGTGCGCGAGGGCGGGTTCCTCCAGCAGGCGCCCGACTTCGACCCGTCCTTCTTCGGGATCTCGCCGCGTGAGGCCCTGGCCATGGACCCCCAGCAACGACTGCTGCTGGAGACCTCCTGGGAGGCTTTCGAGCGCGCCGGTATCGACTCGGCGAAGCTGCGCGGCGACCGCACCGGCGTGTTCGTCGGGACCAACGGCCAGCACTACATGCAGCTGTTGCAGAGCGGTGAGGACAGCTTCGACGGCTACCTGGGGACGGGGAACTCAGCCAGCGTGATGTCGGGTCGGCTGTCGTACGTGTTCGGCTTCGAGGGGCCCGCCGTGACCGTGGACACGGCCTGCTCGGCGTCGCTGGTCGCCCTGCACCTGGCCGTGCAGGCGCTCCGCCGCGGCGAGTGCGGGATGGCCCTGGTCGGCGGGACCACGGTGATGTCCACGCCGGAGATGCTGGTGGAGTTCTCCCGGCAACGGGTGATGTCCCCCGACGGCCGCTCCAAGGCCTTCGCCGCGGCCGCGGACGGTGTGGCGCTCGGTGAGGGCGCCGGGATGCTGCTGGTCGAACGGCTCTCCGACGCCCGACGCAACGGGCATCCCGTCCTGGCCCTCATCCGAGGATCGGCCGTCAACCAGGACGGCGCCAGCAACGGCCTGACCGCACCCAACGGACCCGCCCAACAACGCGTCATCCGCCAAGCCCTGGCCAACGCCGGACTCCGACCCACCGACATCGACGCCGTCGAAGCACACGGCACCGGCACCCGCCTGGGCGACCCCATCGAAGCCCAAGCCCTCCTGGCCACCTACGGACACGACCGCGACCCCCAGCAACCCCTCTACCTCGGCTCCCTCAAATCCAACATCGGCCACACCCA
>NZ_ANBC01000920.1 GCF_000341125.1 Nocardiopsis lucentensis DSM 44048
GGCACCGGACCCTGCCCCGCACGCTGCACGTGGACGAGCCCACTCCGCACGTGGACTGGTCGACCGGAGCGCTCCGCCTGCTCACGGAGAACGTCGACTGGCCGGATCAGCCGACGGGGCCGCGCCGCGCCGCCGTGTCCGCGTTCGGGATCAGCGGCACCAACGCCCACCTGATCCTCGAACAGGCGCCGCTCCCCGCCGAGGCGGAGCAGCCGGAGGAGCCCGTCGACGAGGCGGACGCGTGGAAGGACGTGACGGTCCCGCTGCTGCTCTCGGGCCGCACCGAGGCCGCGCTGCGCGAACAGGCCGCCCGGTTGCGCGGGGACCTACTGGAGCACCCGGAGATGCACCCGGCCGACGCCGGATACACCCTGATCACCGGACGAACGCACTTCGAGCACCGCGCCGCCGTGGTCGGTGAGAGCCGGGAGGAGCTGCTGGAGGCCCTGGACGCGCTGGCGCGGGGCCGGGACCACGCGGTCGTGGTGCGGGGTGAGACCACGGCGGGCCCGGACCAGCGGGTGGTGTTCGTCTTCCCCGGTCAGGGCTCGCAGTGGCCCTCGATGGCGCGCGGCCTGCTCGACCGCTCTCCCGCGTTCCGGGAGACCGCGCGGGCCTGCGACGCGGCGCTGCGCGCCCACCTGGACTGGTCGGTGCTGGACGTGCTGGAGGAGGCCCCGGACGCGCCCCCGCTGAGCCGGGTCGACGTGGTGCAACCGGTGCTGTTCACGATGATGCTGTCGCTGGCCGCGTCCTGGCGGGCGATCGGCGTGCACCCGGCAGCCGTGGTGGGCCACTCCCAGGGCGAGATCGCGGCGGCCTGTGTGGCGGGCGCGCTCTCGTTGGAGGACGCCGCTCGTATCGTCGCCCTACGCAGCCAGGCGTGGCTGACGCTGGCGGGCAAGGGTGGCATGGTCGCGGTCTCGCTTCCGGACGCCGAGCTGCGGGCCAGGCTCGAACCGTACGGTGACCGGCTCTCGGTGGCGGCGGTGAACAGCCCCGGCACCGCGGCGGTGAGCGGCGACGTGGACGCGTTGGAGGAGCTGCTGGCGGAGCTGACCGCCGACGGCGTCCAGGCCAAGCCGGTGCCGGGGGTGGACACCGCTGGTCACTCGGCGCACGTGGACGTGCTGCGCGAACACCTGCTGGAAGTGCTCGCGCCGGTCTCGCCGCGCCCGTCGGACATCCCCTTCTACTCGACGGTGACCGGGGGTCTGCTCGACACCGAGCAGCTGGACGCCGACTACTGGTACCGGAACATGCGCGACCCGGTGGAGTTCGAACGGGCCACACGGGCACTGGCCGCCGACGGCTACGACCTGTACCTGGAGTCCAGCCCGCACCCGATGCTGGCGATGTCGCTGCACGAGACGCTGGCCGACACCGGTGGTCACGGCACGGTGGTGCACACGCTGCGACGGGAGAAGGGCGGCGCCAGAGGCTTCGGCGCGGCGCTCGGCCTGGCCCACGTCAACGGGGTGGCGATCGACGGTGACGCGCTGTTCGGCACCGACTCGCGGCAGGTCGACCTGGCGACCTATCCGTTCCAGCGCGAACGCTACTGGTACCACCCCACGGACGGCGGACGCGGGGACGTGTCCTCCTTCGGCGCGGCCGAAGCGGAGCACCCGCTGCTGGGCGCCGGAATCGAGCTCCCCGAGACGGGCGGGACGGTGTACACGGCGCGGATCGGCGCGGACAGCCGTCCGTGGCTGGCCGACCACGGACTGATGGGCACCACCCTGCTGCCCGCGACGGCGTTCGTGGACCTGGTGCTGTGGGCTGGCGCACGCGTCGGCTGCGGGCACGTCGACGAGCTGACCCTCCAGGCGCCGCTGGTCCTGCCCGAGGAGGGTTCCGTCGAGCTGCGGCTGCTGCTCGACGGCCCCGACGAGGAGGGGCGGCGTACGGTCACCGTGCACTCCCGGGCGGCCGGGGCGGAGTGGGTCCGGCACGCCGAGGCGTCGGTGCTGCCGGTCGCCTCCGGCACCGCTCCCCCCGCACCCGAGGCCCGTCCCGACCTGACCGGGTCGGTGAGCCCGGACGACTTCTACGCGGAGTTCAGCGAGCGCGGCTACGACTACGGCCCCGCGTTCCGGGGTTTCACGGCCGGGGTGCGCGCCGGCGAGGCCGTGTACGCCGAGGTCGCCCTGCCCGGCGGCACGGCCGTGGACACGGGCGGCTACGGGGTGCACCCGGCTCTGCTGGACGCGGCGCTCCAGGCGATGAGCCTCGGCGCGTTCTTCCCCGACGACGGCCGGGCCAGGATGCCGTTCTCCCTGCGCGGGGTGCGGCTGCACTCCGCCGGGGCCGAACGGCTCCGGGTCACCCTCTCCTCGGCCGGGGACGAGGCGGTGCGTCTGCTGTGCGTGGACTCCGCCGGAAACCCCGTGCTGGAGATCGGGGAACTGGTGGTCCGACCCGTCTCCGGTGAGCAGCTGGTCTCCGGGACGCCTGGTCGGGGCGGCCGTGACCTGTACCGGGTCGACTGGGTTCCGCTGCCCAGGCCAGCTGCGGTGCCCCCGCCGCGGTGGGCGGTCGTGGGCGAGGACCACGGCGCACTCGCCAACGTGTTCGAGGGCGCCGCGGGCGGGTGCGCGCGGTACGACGGTCTGGCTGATCTCCTGGCTGAGGAAGGCGCGGGACTGCCCGACGCCGTGGTCGTCTCCTTCCCCGTCTGCCCCGAACCCGACGGCGGGTCGGTACGCGCGGTGCTGGACCGGGCCCTCGGGCTCGTCCAAGAGTGGTCGGCGGCCGGTGAGCGGACCGCCTCGGCCCGGCTGGTGTTCGTCACCAGCGGTGCGGTGGCGGCGGCACCGGGCGAGACCGTGCGGGACACGGCCGCGGCGGCGCTGTGGGGCCTGGTCCGTTCGGCGCAGTCCGAGGAGCCGGACCGCGTGGTCCTGGTCGACGTGGACGGCGCGACCGCGACCGAACCGGCGCTGGCGGCGGCCCTGGCCTCCGGCGAACCCCAACTGGCGGTGCGCGGCACGACCGTGTCCGCGCCCAGGCTGGCTGAGGCGGAACCGGACCGGGACGAACTCGTCCCCCCGGCGGGCGGCGGCGCCTGGCGGCTCTCCCCCGGCGAGGGCACCCTGGAGGGACTGTCGTTGGCGGCCGCCCCCGACGCCGAGAAGCCCTTGGCCCCAGGTCAGGTGCGGGTCGCGGTCCGGGCCGCCGGTCTGAACTTCCGCGACACCCTGATCGCGCTGGGCATGTACCCGGGTGACGGCGTCATGGGAGCGGAGGGGGCTGGTGTCGTCGTCGAGACCGCCCCGGACGTGACCGGTGTGGCCGTCGGCGACCGGGTGATGGGCATGTGGACCGGCGGGTTCGGCCCCCTCGCGGTGGCCGACCACCGGATGGTGGCCCGCATCCCGCTCGGTTGGTCCTACGCCGAGGCGGCCTCCGTGCCCGCGGTGTTCCTCACCTCCTACTACGCGCTGACCCGGCTGTCCGGGGCGCGCGCCGGGCAGTCGGTTCTCGTCCACGCCGCCGCGGGCGGTGTCGGCATGGCCGCCCTCCAACTCGCCGAGCATCTCGGGCTGGAGGTGTACGCCACGGCCAGCCGCGGCAAGTGGGACACCCTCCGGGGGCTGGGCGTGCCCGAGGATCGGATCGGTGATTCCCGCGGGCTCGACTTCGCCGAGCGGTTCCTGACCGCGACGTCGGGGCGGGGCGTGGACATCGTGCTGAACTCTCTGACGGGCGACTTCGTCGACGCCTCCCTGCGGCTGCTGCCGCGCGGCGGGCACTTCCTGGAGCTCGGCAAGGCCGACGTCAGGGACGCCGACCGGATCGCCGCCGACCACCCGGGAACCGCGTACCGGGCCTTCGACCTGGTCCAGGCAGGCCCCGAGGCGGTCGGGGAGATGCTCGCGGAGCTGGTGGAGCTGTTCGAGGCCGGGACTCTGCGCCCCCTTCCGCTGACCGTGCACGACGTGCGGCATGCCCGGACGGCGTTCCGTACGCTCAGCCAGGCCAGGCACACGGGCAAGCTCGTGCTGACCGTCCCCGCCCGGTTCGACGCCCACCGCACGGTGCTGATCACCGGGGGCACGGGCACACTCGGTCAGGCGTTGGCCCGGCACCTGGTCTGCGAGCACGGCGTACGGCACCTGTTGCTCGCCGGCCGCAGCGGAGCGGCTGCCCGGGGTGTGCCGGAACTGGTCGACGAGCTCACCGAACGAGGCGCCCGGGTCCGGGTGGCGTCCTGCGACGCCGCCGACCGGGAGCGGCTGGCCGAACTGCTGGCCGGGGTCCCCGACGAGCACCCGCTCGGCGCGGTCGTCCACACCGCCGGTGTCCTCGACGACGGGACCATCGCGTCGCTGACCACCGAGAGCGTCGACACCGTGCTGCGGCCGAAGGCGGACGCCGTCCTGAACCTGCACGAGCTGACGCGCGACACCGACTTGTCGGCCTTCGTCCTCTACTCGTCCTCCTCGGCGCTCTTCGGCAGCCCGGGGCAGGGGAGTTACGCCGCCGCCAACGCGTTCCTGGACGGCTTCGCCCAGTACCGCGCCGGGCTCGGACTGCCCGCGCTCTCGCTGGCATGGGGACTGTGGGGCAGCAGCAGCCGGATGGCGGACCACCTCGACCAGGGCGACATGCGGCGCCGGTTGAACCGGGGCGGCATCATGCCGCTCACCGACTCCGAGGGACTGGCCCTGTTCGACGCCGCACTGGGCGGGCGGGACGCGCTCCTGGCCCCGGTCCGGATCAACCGGGGGGCGCTGCGCTCGTCCGGCCAGGTCACCCCGTTCCTCAGCGGTCTGGTCGGCGGCGCATCGGGCTCCGGCACCGCCTCGCCGGGTGAGGCCGCCGGTCCCTCGGCGATCGGTGACCGCCTGGCCGGGCTCACCGCCGACGACCAGGCCGGTCTGGTGTTGGCCGAGATCCGCGCCCACGCGGCGGCGGTCCTCGGCCACGGAGCGGACTGGACGATCCCCGAGGACCGGGCCTTCAAGGAGCTGGGCTTCGACTCGCTGACCGCGGTGGAGATGCGTAACCGGTTGGGGGCCGCGACGGGTCTGCGCCTGCCCGCGACCCTGGTGTTCGACCATCCGACACCGGGCGACCTGGCCGCGTACCTGCGGTCCGAACTGGCGCCGAAGGACGGCGCGCCGGAGGGCGACGGCTCCCTCCTGGACGGACTCGACCGTCTGGAGGCCCTGCTGACCTCCCTGGCCGAGGAGGACGCCGGGACCACCGTCCAGGCGGTGGGCGAGGCCGAGCTCCGGCAGGTCTCCGGGCGGCTGTCCGCCCTGGTCGGCCTGTGGGACCGGATCCACGCCAATGTCACCGGGACCGACGGCGACGACGATGTCGCCGCGTCCCTGGAGTCGGCCGATGACGACGAGATCTTCGCATTCCTCGACGAGCGGTTCTGAGCCGCCCGAGCGACAGTACGGGTGAGAACACATGGCCAACGCGAACGAGCAGCAGCTCCGCACCTACCTGAAGCGGGCGACGACGAAACTGCACGAGACCTCGGAGGCGCTGAGGGAGGAACGGGGCCGGGCACGTGAACCGATCGCCGTCGTCGGTATGGCGTGCCGCTACCCCGGCGGCGCGGACACCCCCGAGCGGTTCTGGGACCTGCTCGCCTCCGGCACGGACGCCGTCTCCCCCTTCCCCACCGACCGGGGATGGGACACCGACGGACTGTACGACCCGGACCCGGACGCGGCGGGACGCACCTACTGCCGGGAGGGGGGCTTCCTCCAGGCGGCGGGCGCCTTCGACGCGGGTTTCTTCGGGATCTCACCCCGTGAGGCCACCGCGATGGACCCGCAGCAGCGACTGCTGCTGGAGACCTCCTGGGAGGCCCTGGAGAGCGGCGGGTTCGACCCGCGGTCCCTGCGCGGTAGCCGGACGGGGGTGTACGTGGGCGCCTGGTCCAGCGGTTACACCGACCGGGTGCACGCGCCCTCCGCCGCGCTGGAGGCGGACCTTCTGGCGGGCGGGGTCGTCAGCTTCACCTCGGGTCGGATCTCCTACACGCTGGGGTTCGAGGGTCCGGCGGTGTCGGTGGACACGGCGTGCTCGTCGTCCCTGACCGCGTTGCACATGGCCGCCCAGGCGCTCCGCCAGGGCGAATGCGACCTCGCCCTGGCCGGAGGGGCGACCGTGATGGCGACCCCGACCGTGTTCGTGCAGTTCGCGCGCCAGCGGGGGCTGTCTCCCGACGGGCGGTGCAAGGCGTTCGGTGAGGACGCGGACGGTTTCGGTCCCGGTGAGGGCGCCGGGATGCTGCTCGTGGAACGGCTCTCCGACGCCCAACGCAACGGACACCCCATCCTGGCCCTCATCCGGGGATCGGCCGTCAACCAGGACGGCGCCAGCAACGGCCTGACCGCACCCAACGGCCCCGCCCAACAACGCGTCATCCGCCAAGCCCTGGCCAACGCCGGACTCCGACCCGCCGACGTGGACGCCGTGGAAGCGCACGGCACCGGCACCCGCCTGGGTGACCCCATCGAAGCCCAAGCCCTCCTGGCCACCTACGGCCAGGACCG
>NZ_ANBC01000921.1 GCF_000341125.1 Nocardiopsis lucentensis DSM 44048
CGCGTGGTGTGCCCGCACCGGCCTGGACTTCGACGTGGTGTACACCGAGATGGCCGCCACCTACAACCAGGGCTACCAGGCACTTGGTCACCCGGAGTTCGTCCGTCCCGTCCTCGAGCACGTGCCCGGACCGATCGGTGGGCACTGCGTCACGATGGGCGCAATGCTGCTCGGCCACGAGCTCGGCGACCTGGTCATGGACGCCTCACAGGCCGCAGAGGACCGGGAGGCGGTGTGAGAGCGTTCGTGCTGTCCACCGGACGGTGCGGCAGCCTGACCGTGGCCACGGCTTGCACCCACATGACCAACTACACGGCAGGCCACGAGACCCGCGCGTCACGCATGCAGGGCCGGGTGGACTACCCCGACCAGCACGTAGAGGTCGACAACCGGCTCGCCTGGCATCTGGGGGAGTTGGAGGACCGATTCGGTGACGACGCCGTGTACGTGCATCTGGCCCGTGACCCCGATGCTGTGGCGGCCTCCTACGCGCGCCGGTTCCATATCCGCGCGGGCATCATGCCTGCCTACGCGTCCGGGATCGTTCGCGGCAAACTCCCTAAGACTGATCGGGGTCGTCTGTTGGGGGCTCGCCGGTACGTGGACACGGTGACCGCGAACATCCACGCGTTCATGGCCCACAAGACCACCACCTGCGTCATCGACATCGACGACCCGGTGCCCGGGTTCCGGCGCCTGTGGGGTCTGCTGTGGGCCGAGGGGGACATCGATGCGGCGCTGGCTGCCCTGAAGGAAAGGCATAACGCGTCATGAGGACATTGCAGATCACCGCGCATGGGGCTCGGGTACGGCTACGCGACACCGGTGGGAAGGTGTCCAAGTGCATGCGCCGCGGCGTGCCCTACGAGCGCCCTCTGTTGGAGCACATCTACCAGCAGCACTTCACGGGTGTGGCGGTGGACGCCGGCGCGAACATCGGTAACCACACTCTGTGGTTCTCGCAGGTGTGCGGTATGCGGGTGGTGGCGTTCGAACCCCTGCACCACGAGCTGCTGTCCGAGCACGTCAAGCTGAACCGGGCGGGTAAGCGGGTGCGCGTCGAGCCGTATGCGCTGGGCGACCACACCAGCCAGGCCACCCATGTGGGCAAGGGCCGCCTGGATCCGACCGGACAAGCCACGAACCCCAGCAGCGAACCGGACGTGGCCGCCGGCCAGTGGACCGGATCCGGCGCCAACCTCCCCGTGCGCACCCTGGACTCCTACAACCTGCGCGACGTGTCGCTGATCAAGATCGACATCGAGGGCATGGAACCGCACATGCTCCGCGGCGCGGAGGCCACGATCCGCCGCGAGAAACCGGTGATCTTCGCTGAGGAGTGGGGGCAGGCCGAGCACGACGCGATCGCCGCAGTACTGGAACCCTGGGGGTACCAGATGACCCAACGGTTCTCCGCGAAGGCGTCGCCGACCCCAGTGGGCCGGTGGGATCCTGTGGCGGGTGTCCGGTGATGCCTCGGGTGTCGGTGGCGGTGATGGCGCACCGCAAGCGGGAGAAGTTCGTCCCGGGGTTGGTGGCGTCTCTGGATCGTCCGGCCAAGGGGGTGTGGGACCAGAAGAACGACCGATGGGATACGGGGCGACGAGCCATGCTCGCCTACGAGTCTGGCGCCACCCACCATCTGGTCATCCAGGATGACGCGGTGGTGTGCCGCAACCTTGTTGCTGGCGTTGAGAGGGCGCTCACGCGCGTCCCAGCCCCACACGGGACACCTACCCCTCTGTGCCTGTACGCGGGCCGCGTGAAGCGTTTCCGGAGCGTGGTCCGCCGCCATGTGGGCTCTCGTCGCCCGTCCTGGTTGGCGATGCCATCCATCTACTGGGGTGTGGGTGTGGTCATGCCGGTACAGCTGATCTCCGAGCTGATTCGATGGGGCGACCAGCATCCTGAGGTCGCGAACTACGACTACCGGATGGGCCAATGGCTTCGCCAGCAGGGGGTGGAGGTGTGGTACCCGTGGCCGTCGCTGGTGGATCACCGTCATTCGCCGTCGCTGGTCGAGGGGCGGTCGTCGGCGGCGTCCCGGCACGCGCACAGCTTCATCGGCGCGAACGCGTCCGCGCTCAGCCACAGGTGGAACCGGGGTGTGGTGCGGATCCCGCACTGGAAGGACGACACATGATGACGCAGGATGAGCACACACTGATCAAGCGCATGGGTGACGACCAGCTGGCGGTGGTCGAGTTGTGCGGGCATAGCCGCGAGGTGCGCGCGGCGGCTCGCAGCGAGCGACAGCGCCGGGCTGACCAGGTGATGATCGACGTGGTTCCGCATGCGAAACCACTGGTCCGAATCCCTTGGAGCGGCCGATGATGCATGCGACCGTCTACCTGCAAGGCTTGTCTTACAGACTCACCGAGGACCCCAGCGATTTCTGCGAGCTGACGCTGTCGGATGGTACAAGCGAGGTCGGGCTTGACGCTGACACTGGGTTTGACAGTGACCCGGACGTGATCGACCAGACGGCTGCACGTTTTGAGGCGGCATCTGAGGAGTTCGTGGCGCGGATGCGCAAACGTGCCACTGAGATTCGGCGTGAGCGCGCCTTTAAGGGGCATTGGTGATCCATTTCTGCCTGAACGACACCAGCACAGACGGCCCCCCGATGGGCGGACAACTGATCCCCGGATCGCAGCTAGACCGCTACTTTCGCCCCGTCTGGGACGCCCTGGACTCCATGGGGGTGGCGTACACGGTGGGCCGCCAACCCGCCGCTGGTGCGGTGAACGTCTACCCGAACAACCGGCGCGCCTACATGCCAGGATCACAGCGCCTCGATCGTGAATCTGTGGGGGTGTCCCACGGCCTGGCGGACAAGGGCTACCGGCAGCAG
>NZ_ANBC01000922.1 GCF_000341125.1 Nocardiopsis lucentensis DSM 44048
GCCGGTTCCCCGCCCGTAAGCTGCACATCCTCGGCTACCCAAAGCTGGACCCGATCTTCAACGGGGAGGTGGCCGCCCCGGAGCGAGATGAGCGGATCCGTGTCGTGTACGCACCCACCCACGGCGGCGGGTCGGAACGCTGGCCAGAAGGCAACCCGGATGCGCCCGGCGCGGGTGCGACATCGTGGTGGCGCCGCGACGAAGTCATTGGTCTGCTCGACGAGGATGTGTTCGACGTCGTGGTGGCACCGCACCCGCGGCACGCCTCTGGGAAGCAGGCGACGTTCGAGCAGTACGTCGGCGCGGACGTAGTCATCGCGGACGGTGGGTCCACGATCTACGAGGCGTGGTGTCTGGGGATCCCGGTGGTGATGCCGGCGTGGATGACCCGGGTGCGGAACGAGAGTCGCGATGGGGGGCGGACGTTGGAGGCGCGGGTGTACCGGCAGCGTCTGGGCTATCAGGCGGACGCGCCTGGCGATTTGGTGGAGATGGTGGGCCGCGCCGCGGGGGAGGGGATCGGTGCCCGGGAGCGGGAGTTCGCTGACACAGTGATCCCCTCGGAACTGCGCGGCCAGGGGGGCAGGATGTGGGCGGAGTTCCTCGCCGGGTTGGAGGTGGGCGAGGTTCCGCAGGTGGGGTGTGTGGATCCGCGGGCGGTACTCCAGCGGTGAGAGCTACCACCAGAGGTAGGTGGTGGCCCAGACGATTCCGGCGGCGCAGGCGAGCATGATGAGGGCCGCTGTGGTGTACCCGGCCCGGTAGCAGCCGCGGTTGGTGCGGCGCGTGGTTTCAGTTCGGGCGTCGCGTTGGGCGACGAGGAGCGCGGCTTGCCAGTATGCGGCGTCCGGTGAGGCGGGGCGCTGGCTGTGGGGGATCTGTCGGAGCGCGTGGTGGATGCGTGGGTCGCCGCGGGATATGAGGGTGCGGGCGCGCAGGTCGTGACCGGTCACAGTTACTCCTGGACGATCCGTGCGTTCGACAGGTCCAGTTCCAGGTTGATGGACTGACCACGCGTGCGCACCGCCCACCCGTTCTCGTTGATCCCGCTGACGATCTCCGGGCCCTGCCAGCTCACCACTCGAGCATCGCGGATCGTGACGGGCAGCTCCCAATCAAGCCCTGCGGGAAGACGGTCGGCGGGCAGATGATTGGCGG
>NZ_ANBC01000923.1 GCF_000341125.1 Nocardiopsis lucentensis DSM 44048
ACGATCCGTAGCAATCGCCTTGTACTCAACCGTAATCGCCCGTGAGGCGTCTAACGTCGATGATTCCCCTGACGGAATGGAGCCCCCCATGTCCTATCCTCCCCAGTCCCCTCCGCCTCCGCAGCCCCTGGGTGGTGTGCGGTGGTGGCATGTCGCCATCCTCGCGGGCGGCCTAGCCGCGGGCGTAGCTACCGGCGTGGGCTTGTTGTTCGCGACGGGTGTGCTCACCACGGATGCTGGTGTTGCCCGCGCGGACATGGAGGAACGCTGGGACGAACTTGACCGAGACACCCGTATTGAGATATGCGCGACCCGGGAGCTGAGCGAGGACATGATGGTGACCACGTTTGTGGAGGCGTTTGAGGAGCGCGCTGCGCAGCGTGGTGAAGACGTTGAGGTGCCCCGGGAGGTTGTGGAGGAGTTCCTCACCGAGAAGTGCGGGTAGACCAGCCCACAGGCGTGTGAGCGCCCCCGTCGTGGTGGGGTGCTCGCCATGGGTACCATCACGCGTCAGCGAACTTCATCGGCCTACGGAACTGCGCCTGAGAGGGGTCAGAGAGGTCGGTAGATCCCTGTTGTACCGCGATGTAACCGATGAGGGCGAGGTTGGCGCGCACCACTTCATCTACCGCGTAGGGTGCTGTGCCGATGGAGGTCAGGGCGTTTTCTATGCTGGTGAAGTTCTGTTGGCCGTACTGGACGATGATGTCCGTGGTAACGGACTTGTTGCCCACCATCCATACACGGAAGACCTGGAACCTGTTGTTCGGCATCGCCGTCACGGTGCCGTTGGGGTCGTAGTTGTTCACGTCCAACGCCGTGACTAGGGGTGGCGTAGTGGTGAACGTGCGGGTGATGTGGCGGAACCCGAAGCTGGTGCGCGCGTCAATGCTGACCTCGTGCGGGTCTTTGGTCAACGCGCCACTGTCGTAGTGGTTGAACGCCGTGGTGAACATGCGCCCGGCCGACAGGTCCAACTCGAGGTTGGTCCCGTTGGGTGACACATCCAGCCCCTCAATGCGGAACCCACCTAGCCCTGACATGAGGTCGTACATCTGGTTGACGGGCTGAGCGAGAATCGTCGGTAGCGTTTGCACGACGGTGATCTCGTCCGGCACGGGGTCGTAGACGATGCCACCCAGCAGCACCTTGTCACGACGCTCCTCGGCTTCAGGCTTGGTCGCCTGCATGGTCACGGCGCCTGTCGCGTCCATGACATACCAGGTCACGCTACGCGCCAGCCCGGCTGCGTCCAGCACGATCGTTTTGGCGGGCTCGCTCACCCGCGTGATCGTGGGGCTGTCCGGGTTGGTGTACTGGTCCACGATGAACGCCGTCACCGGCGAGATGTCCACCGCGTGAGGATCTGAGAGGTTGGCGGTGAGCTGCCCGCCACGCAGGACACCTGTGTCCAGGCTGGCTACCAACAGCTCAGTGAGGGTGGCCTGCATTTGTGCGGTGTTCAGCGCCAGATCCCCTGCGGTGAAAGTCAAGGAACCGGTCATCGTGTCGCCTGCTTTGGCCACTCGTGTGGCGTCCCCAGCGTCGGCGTAGGACTGGGCTGATGCTTCCGTGGCTGCGTCGCCTGCGTCCACGTATTGCTTGGTGGACGCTTCCAACGCCTGTGTGGGGTCGGCGGCGAGGAACAACGGCCCGGTGAGGGTGCCGCCGGCGAGCGACAGGTATCCGACCTGGAATGACGGGTCGATGGGGGTGGGGTCGACGATGTCGGACAGGACCACGTCCGGCTGGTCTTTGGTCAGCGTGATGAACCGGGTCCACCCGACCGCGTTCGAGAAGACCGCAGTGACCTCGTAGGTCCACCCGGTCGGGTCTACCCCGGTGGCGTCCTGCGGGATGAGGGCGATGGAGAAGTTCCCGTTGGCGTCGAGTTGGGCGATCGCTTCGCCGCCGAACGTGTAGTCGTCAGCGGGGACCACGTTCAACGCGGGCGCACGCCACCTCAGGTAGCCGCGCACAGGTGTCCCGTCGGGGAGGGTGAGTGGCTGTCCGCTGGTGACGGTCACGGTCTCAACACCGGCCGGGATGGCCATGGTTGCCCCTTCGTGGCGTGATGTGGGTCCCGGCCTCGCCCAAGGGCCGGGACCCTTCCCCCATTAGCGGACTACCCGTCCACCACACCCACCATGATAGCTGTCGGCTATGGTGATGATTCTTTTCATGCCTTATCAGGCATAATGGACAACAGATACCGATCGGGGGGCGGTATATGACAGTTCCGGAGCCGACATGGCTCGGCGTGCTCGTGGCCATCGGTGCCGCCGCTGGAGCACTCACCGCCGCAGGAGTGCTGAGCCGCATCATTGTCCGGAGCCTGCGTCGTTGGGATCGGATCTTCACTGACATTGCCGGGCAGCCAGCCGACCCAGAGCATGGGTTGCCGCGCCGACCGTCTCTGGGAGAGCGGATGGGTGCTGTTGAGTCCGGGTTCAAGGACATGTGCTCGCGGATGACCACGGTTGAGCACCAGGTCAGCGAGATTGACGCGCAGCTTCGTCCGAACGGTGGCAAGTCATTTCGGGATGCGGTGGATCGGATCGCACGGTCCTCCCCAGATTCACGTTCGGAGGAGTAGACGATGCCTCGACCCGACGACTTTTTCCCACGCGAGTACTTCGGGTGGTCCGCGTCCTCTCCCGCCGACTACGCCGACCCCGACGCCGGGCTCGTCGTCCACTACAACGGCGCGGCGACCCACCTGGACAGCCACTCCGAGTGCGTCTCGTACTGGAAGAACACCCGTGACGACCATGTGTACAACCGTGGTTGGGCCGATACGGGGTATAGCTTCGGCGTCTCGGTTGAGGGCGGAATCTTCGAGGGCCGGGGGCTGTACCGGTATCAGGCGGCGCAGGGCACCACCTCCGGGAACGCGAACTACTACAGCGTGTCCCTGATGATCGGCGAGGGCGAGCGGCCCACGGCCGCGCAGATCGAGGGGGTGCGCCGGCTCCGCCAGTGGCTCATGTCAGAACACGGCGTGTCCGGGACGGTGCTCGGCCACCGTGACTTCGTTTCCACCTCATGTCCAGGGAGTGTGCTCTACGCCCTGGTCGAGCGCGGCGCTTTCGAGCAGCCGCCCGGTACATCTACCTCTCTCTCGGAAGGAGACGAGATGCTCGGACTCAAGGTCGGTGACAGTGGCAGCCGGGTCACGCTGCTCCAGCAGATGCTCAAGTACGCGGGCGCCAGCCTGCCCGAGTACGGGGTCGACGGCGACTACGGGCAGGAGACCTCCGACGCGCTGCTGTGGGTGCGTAAGCAGATGGGTTCGTCGGCCACTGACGGCGACACGGTGACGTCCTACGCGCTCGCTCAGCTGCACGCCCAGGTCGCACGCCATCAGGCGGCGAAGGTCGCGCCCGAGTCGGGTGACGACGGTAGCACTGGGCCGGAGGACTTGGTGGTGAACTCGGTGACCGCGAATCGGGTGGTCGCTCGGGGTCTGGTGGTGGGGGAGTCGTGACCGGTAACGGCTGGTCCTGGCAGTGACAGCGAAGCATCGAGCAGAGAAGAGAGAGCCCATGCAGAAGATCGAAACGAAGGTGACCGTGGCGACGTTCCTCAGCCTCGCGGCTGGTGTGGCGCTGGCGGTGCTGACGGCGGTGCAGTCGGATCCGACGGTGATCGGCGGCCTGCCGGAGCCTGCGCAGTTCGTGATCATCGCGGCGTTGCCGCCGGTGTTGACGTTCCTGGGTGGGTACGCGGCCCCGCACACGGCGCGCCCTCCGTCGAACGGCTGACATCGGACACACGTGCGCCCCACTACCGGAAGGTGGTGGGGCGCTGGCGTGGGTCAGTCCTGTGTCTCAATGGCGTCGGTCGCGCCCACGCTCAACCTCATGCGCGAGCGCGGGGAAGGCAGCAACCATGTGTCGGGTCACAGAACGCCCTTCGTCGCTGTCCCAGTGGTCTCGGCGCGGCGTTCCCCCGGAGTTGTCGGGACCGTCGCAGAGCATCGACTGGTAGGGCGTCCGGAGCGCGCTTGGCGGGGCGTACTTGGGCCAGAACACCCGCCCACCGATGAACTGCGAGGGGTTGTTCTTGATCACCCAGACCTTGCCGCAGGTGGGGCAGGTCCATTCGGATCCGGTCTCCTTGAACCACCAGAAGATGGGGGTGGCGCACGGCCGACGTCGGGGCTCGATCTTGGTCCAACTCATGGCTTCTCCTCGCAGGGTGGTTTCAGGGTAGGCCCCGCCCCGTGTTGGGGCGGGGCTGTTGGTCAGGCGCGGGGGGTGTACTTCTTCAGTCCGCATCCGGGGCACTGCCCTTGCGTGCGGGTGTTCCATCCGGTTCCGCACCTGCTGCATGTGATGAGGAACCGCACGATCTGGGTGAGCTTCATCGTGGGTCCTCCTCGCCGTGCCGCACGAGCTCGGGCCGGTCGCCGTCGTTGACCTCGCACTCCAGCTCGTACAGCGTGTGCCCGTTGGGGACGGTCACCTCGCCGATCAGCCGCAGCGCCGGGTCGTACACGCACAGGGTCGACGCCCACGAGTACGCGACGGCGGGGACTCCGTTCGCCTGGAGCTGGGCGACCACCCACAGCCCGACGGGCCCGGACGAGGGCGTGTTGGGCTCCCCGAGGATGGTGTCGATGGTGATGAGTTCGGCGAGCTGTCCGGTGGTGAGCCATCCGGTTTCGCCGACGATCTCGTCGAGGGCGGTGTTGACGTGCGCGTGGCCGCGTCGCGGGAGGACGGG
>NZ_ANBC01000924.1 GCF_000341125.1 Nocardiopsis lucentensis DSM 44048
GGCGGCCTGCCACTGGCCGACTCGGGAGAACTCCTGCTCACCGGGCGCGTGTCGTGCTCGGAGCACACCTGGCTCGCCGACCACGCGGTGTCCGGGACGGTCTTGCTCCCGGGCACGGCCTTCGTGGAATTGGCTCTGCACGCCGGTTCCGCCACCGGCTGCGACTCGCTCGACTCGCTGGAGCTGGAGGCACCGCTCGTCCTCCCCGCCACCGGAGGCGTGCGGGTGCAGCTCCGGGTGTCGCCAGCGGACGACTCCGGGCGGCGCACGGTCTCCATCCATTCCTCCCCCGAGGGACACGGCTCCCCCGCCACCTGGACACGCCACGCTCAGGGCGTCCTCGTCCCGGACCCGGCTCCGACCGTCCCGTCCGCCGACTGGGCGCGGGACTGGCCGCCCGCCGGAGAGCGTGTGGAGGGGTCCGAACTCTACGACCGGTTCACCGCTCTGGGCTACGAGTACGGCGAGGTGTTCCGCGGGGTGCGCGCCGTGTGGCGGCGACCGGACGCGTTGCTCGCCGAGGTTCGGCTGCCCGACCGGGCCGCCACCGGTTCCGGCCGGTTCGGTGTGCACCCCGCCCTCCCCGACGCCGCGCTCCAGCCGTGGGTGGCCGGTGGGCTCCTCGACCTCCCCGACGACGGCGTGCTGCTGCCGTTCGCCTGGCAGGGGGTCAGGTCACGGTCGACCACCGCCCCCTCCGACGTGCTCCGCGTCCGGCTGGCGCGGGCGGGAGACGGCGCCGTCTCCCTGCACGCCGTCGACACCACCGGGGCGACGGTGCTGTCCCTGGACTCGCTGGTCATGCGTCCGCTGTCGAACGGACGCCTGGCCGAACTGCTCGGCGCGGACGCCGACTCCGGACCGCTGTACCGGGTCGAGTGGCGGCCACGGCCCGCGAACACCGCCCCGCCGCGTTCCTGGGCCCTGCTCGGACCCGATGCGGACGGTCTCGCCGACGTCCCCTCTCCCGCTCCGTCCGCCGCGGACGCGGGCGGGACCGGCCGG
>NZ_ANBC01000925.1 GCF_000341125.1 Nocardiopsis lucentensis DSM 44048
GCGTTGGCGGAGGTGCCGCTGGTGGTGGCCACCCGGCGGGCCGTGGCGACGGTTCCCGGCGAAGGGGTCGACGGGGCGGTGTGCGCGGGCGTGTGGGGTCTGGTCAGGTCCGCGCGCTCGGAGCACCCGGGCCGCTTCGCCCTGATCGACCTGGACGACTCCCCGGAGAGCCGGAGGTCCCTGCCCGGTGCGCTCGGCGCGGTGCTGGGCGGCGTCGGGCAGGTGGCCCTACGTGAAGGGGCCGTCCGGATCCCGGAGCTCGCTCGCGCGGAAGCCGCCGGGACCCCGTGGGAGGAGCGCGCGACCGTCTTCGACCCGGCCGGAACGGTGGTGGTGACGGGTGCGACCGGCATGCTCGGTCGGCTGGTGGCCCGGCACCTGGTCGTCGGGCACGGAGTCCGCGACCTCCTGCTCCTGAGCCGTGCCGGAACCGGAGCCGAGGGCGCCGCCGCGCTCGCCGAGGAGCTGACCGGGCTGGGCGCCAGGCCAAAGATCGCGGCGTGCGACACCGCCGACCGTGCGGCGCTGGCCCGGGTGTTGGCTGACGTGCCCGCGGACCGGCCGCTGACCGGTGTGGTCCACGCGGCCGGAGTGCTCGACGACGGAGCGGTCGAGGCGTTGACCCCGGAACGGCTCGACACGGTCATGCGGCCGAAGGTGGACGCGGCGCTGAACCTGCACGAGCTGACCGCCGAGGCCCCGCTGTCGGTGTTCGCGGTCTTCTCCGGGGCGGCCGGTCTGCTGGGCCGTCCCGGACAGGGCAACTACGCGGCGGCCAACACGTTCGTCGACGCCCTGGTACAGCACCGTCGGTCCCTGGGGCTGCCCGCCGTGTCGCTGGCCTGGGGTCTGTGGGGTGAGGCGACCGGGATGACCGGCCACCTCACCGAAACCGACCTGCGGCGGATGCGCGGAGCCGGGATCGCGCCGATGACGAACGCGCAGGGGCTCGCCCTGTTCGACCGGGCGCTCGCCGCCGCCGAGGCGGACCCGCTCCTGGCACCGATGCGGCTGGACCTGACCTCGGTGCGCCGGGAGCGGGACGAACGGGGCCCGGAGGCGGTGCCCGAACTGCTGCGCGGCCTGGTGCCCGCGCGGGCGGCCGGGCCGTCCGCCCCGGCGCCGCGGACCGAGCCCGAGGACACCTGGGCCGAACGGCTGGCCGGGCTCGACGCGTCGGTCCGGCTCCGAGAACTCGTGAACCTGGTGCGTGCCCAGGTCGCGGCCGTACTGGGATACGCCTCCCCCGACGGGGTGGCGCCGCGACGGCCGTTCAAGGAGCTCGGGTTCGACTCCCTGACCGCCGTGGAGCTGCGGAACCGGATCGGCACGGCGACCGGCCTACGGTTGCCCGCCGCCCTGGTGTTCGACCACCCCACTCCGATGGCGGTGGCCGAGTACCTCACCGACGAACTGTCCCCGGACCCGACCGCCGACGGCGCCGGGGGCGGGGTGGACGCCGCGCTCGCCGGTCTGGAGACGGTCGCCCGGGCGGTCGGCGCCATGGCCGAGGACGTTCAGGGACGCGATGCCGTGCGTCGACGGCTGTCCGAGCTGCTGGCCGCGGTCACGCCGACCGCGACAGGCCACGCGGCCTCCCCGTCCAAGCCGTCGACCGGCTCCGCCGCCGACACCGTGGACCTGGACGAGCGGCTCCACTCCACGGACGACGACGACCTCTTCGCCTTCATCGAGGAGCAGCTGTGAGCAGTAGGAATGAAAGCGACCACACGCCGGGCGCACCCGCCCCGCGATCGGACGACCGGGTCCGGGAGTACCTCAGGCGGGTCACGGCCGAACTCGTGGCCACCAAGAAGCGCCTCGGCGAGATGGAGGAGCGGGACCGCGAGCCGATCGCGATCGTCGGGATCGGGTGCCGGTTCCCGGGCGGGGTGGAGTCCCCCGAGGAGCTGTGGCGGCTGCTGTCCGAGGGGCGTGAGGCGGTCTCAGGGCTGCCCGAGGACCGGGGCTGGGACCTGGCGGCACTGTACGACCCGGACGGCGCACCCGGCACCAGCTACGCGCGTGAGGGCGGCTTCCTCCACGGCTGCGCGGAGTTCGACGCCGAGTTCTTCGGTGTCTCGCCGCGTGAGGCGCTGGCCATGGACCCGCAGCAGCGGCTGC
>NZ_ANBC01000926.1 GCF_000341125.1 Nocardiopsis lucentensis DSM 44048
AGCGCGCCGGGATCACCGCGGACCGCTTCCGGGGCAGCCGCACGGGCGTGTACATGGGCGTGATGTACGACGACTACGGGGACCGCGTCCTGCACGGCGGTCCCGGGAGCGTCCCGGAGGACCTGGAGGGCTACCTCGTCAACGGCAGCGCGGGGAGTGTGGCGTCCGGTCGGGTGTCCTACACCCTCGACCTGCGCGGCCCCGCCGTGACCGTGGACACCGCGTGCTCGTCGTCCCTGGTGACGCTGCATCTGGCGGTGCGGGCGCTGCGACGGGGCGAGTGCGATCTGGCCCTGGCGGGCGGGGCGACCGTCCTGTCCACGCCGACGATGTTCGTGGACTTCTCCCGACAGCGCGGACTGGCCCCGGACGGCCGGTGCAAGACCTTCGCGGACTCCGCCGACGGCACCGGCTTCGGTGAGGGGGTCGGCGTGCTGCTGTTGCAGCGGCTGTCCGACGCCCGTCGGGAGGGCCGGACCGTGCTGGCCGTCGTGCGCGGTTCGGCGGTCGGCCAAGACGGGACGAGCAACGGGCTCACCGCCCCCAACGGGCGGGCCCAGCGCCGGACCATCGAGGACGCGCTGCGGGACGCCGGGGTCGGCCCGGACCAGGTCGACGCCGTCGAGGCGCACGGGACGGGCACCAGGCTCGGCGATCCGGTGGAGGCGGAGGCGCTGCTGTCGGTGTACGGGCGCGGTCGGGCGGAGGACCGTCCGCTGTGGTTGGGCTCGGTCAAGTCCAACATCGGCCACACCCAGGCCGCCGCCGGGGTGGCGGGCGTGATCAAGATGGTCCAGGCGATGCGGCACGGCGAACTGCCCAGGACCCTGCACGTGGAACGACCCACGACCCGGGTGGACTGGTCGGCCGGTGCGGTGCGGCTGCTCACGGAGGCCGTTCCGTGGCCGGAGGGTCCGGGGGAGCCGCGCCGCGCCGGGGTGTCCTCGTTCGGTGCGAGCGGCACGAACGCGCACGTGGTGGTGGAAAGCGCACCGGCCGACGAGGACTCCGGTCCCCTCCCCGCGACGGCTCCCGCCGGGAGTGTCGCCTGGACGGTGAGCGGCCGGGACGAGGAGGCGGTGCACGCCCAGGCGGCACGGCTGCACGAGGCCCTGTCCTCCGGCGACGACGCCCCCGCCGCCGTGGCTGGTGCCCTCGCCCACGCGAGGACGCCGCTGCGGCACCGCGCCGTCGTCCTCGGGCGGGACCGCGACGAACTCCTCGCCGGGCTGAGCGCCCTGGCCGAGGGACGCGCGCACGACGGGGTGGTGACGGGCGCCGCCTCGGACACCGAGCGCCGGACCGCGTTCCTCTTCACCGGTCAGGGCAGTCAGCGCGCCGGGGCCGGGCTCGGCCTGTACCGGGAGGAACCGGTGTTCGCGGCGGCGCTGGACGAGGTGTGCGCCGAACTCGACCGGCACCTGGACCGTCCGTTGCGGGATCTGATGTTCGCCGCCCCCGGTAGCGCGGAGGCGGCGCTGCTGGACCGGACCGAGTTCACTCAGCCCGCCCTGTTCGCGTTGCAGACCGCGCTGTACCGCCTGACCGAGCGCCGCGGGCCGCGACCCGACGTGGTGTGCGGGCACAGCGTCGGGGAGATCGCCGCCGTGCACGCCGCCGGTGTGCTGACGCTGTCGGACGCGGCCCGTCTGGTGGCTGCCCGGGGCCGACTGATGCAGGAACTGCCCGCCGGCGGCGCGATGGCGGCGCTGCGAGCCACCGAGGAGGAGGTGGCGCCCCTGTTGGCGGGACGCGAGGGCGAACTGGCGCTCGCCGCCGTCAACGGGCCCGCCTCGGTCGTGGTGTCGGGTGACGAGCCCGCCG
>NZ_ANBC01000927.1 GCF_000341125.1 Nocardiopsis lucentensis DSM 44048
CACTCGCCGCGGATGGACGGCATGTTGACACAGTTCGCCCGCGAGGCTCGCGCCCTGGGATTCGCACCGCCCAGAATTCCGGTCATGTCGACTCTCACCGGCGGGCTCGCCACCGAGGAAACCCTGTGCACGGCGGACTACTGGGTCCGCCAGGTGCGGGAACCGGTGCGCTTCCTCGACGGTGTGCGCACGATGCGCGCCGACGGCACGGACACCTTCATCGAGCTCGGACCCGACGGTGTGCTGTCCGCCATGATCGGCGAGTACCTGGACCGGGAACCGGAGGAGCGGAGCCGAGAGTCCGTGTGCGTCCTGCCGCTGCTGCGGCACGGCGTACCCGAGACCGGTGCGCCGGGACGGCCGGGCGGGTTCGAGCGCGCCCTGGCCACCGCCCACGTCCACGGCGCCGCCGTGTCGCTCTCCGACGAGCCCGGGCCCGACGTCCTCGCGGTGGCGTCCCGGCTGCCGACCTACGCGTTCCGGCGCGACCGGTACTGGCTCGACCTGCCCGCCGGCCGGGCCGGGGCGCCGTCCGCCGGGCTCGACGACCCGGCCCACCCACTGCTGTCCGCCGCCGTCGACCTCCCCGAGGGGCGGGGCACGGTGTGGACGGGCTCCCTCTCCACCGCCGCGCTGCCGTGGGCGGCCGACCACAGTGTGCACGGCCGCACGGTGGTGCCGGGCTCGGCCCTGCTTGACCTGGCGCTGCACGCCACGGCGCGTGTCGGGGAACTGACCTTCGAGGCGCCCCTGGTGCTCCCGGAGGAGGGCGGCGTCCGACTGCGGGTCGTGCTCGACGCACCCGACGAGCACGGGTCCCGTGAGGTGCGCGTCCACTCCAGCGACGGCGACGGCGGCTGGATCCGGCACGCGGTGGGGACCCTGGAGGCGGCGGACGAACCCGTCGCCCCGGTTGAGGGGGTGGGCGCGGTGTGGCCGCCCGAGGCGGCCGAATCCGTCGACCCTGCCGAGGAGTACGCGCGATTCGGCGCGGCGGGCATCGGGTACGGGCCCGCCTTCCGGGGTCTGCGCGCCGCCTGGCGGCATGAGGGCGACCTGTTGGCGGAGGTCCGTCTGCCCGACGACCTGGCCGAGGAGGCGCACCAGTACGGCATACACCCGGTTCTGCTCGACACCGCCCTGCACGCCACGGCGCACGCGCTGGGCGGTGCGCACGGGTTGCTCCCGTTCACCTGGCGGGAGGTCACCCTCCACTCCCGGGGCGCCCGGGCGCTGAGGGTCCGGCTGCGCCCATCCGGGGCGGACACGGTGGCGGTGACCGCGGTGGATCCGGAGAACCGCCCGGTGTTCTCCGCGCGGGCGCTCGCGCTGCGTCCCGTCTCCGCCGAGACGGTCGCCGCCGCCGAGGCCGCGCGGGCTCCCCTGTACCGCCTGCGCTGGTCCGAGCACCGGGGCGGGCGCGACGTCCCCCCAGCCGCACCGGTCGTGGTGGGTTCCGACGCCGCGCCCCTCGCCGAACAGCTGACCCACCTGCCCGATCTGGCGGAGGTGGCGCGCGGCGGGGCCGTCCCCCGGCACGTCCTGGCCGACCTGCGCGGGGACGGCACCGGAACGCCGACCGGGTTCGCCGAGACGGCGCTGTCCCTCGTCCAGGAGTGGTTGGCCGCGGAGGAGTTCGCGGACAGTGAGCTTGTGCTGGTCACCCGGCGCGCGGTGGACACCGGCGACGGGGTCGGTGATCCCGCGTCCGCGACGGTCTGGGGTCTGGTCAGGGCCGCCCAGTCCGAGCACCCCGGCCGGTTCGCGCTGCTCGACACCGACGACACCGACGCCTCCCGCGCGGCGCTGACGCGAGCGGTGGGCACCGCCGACCAGCTCGCGCTGCGTGGGGGCCTCCGGCTCACCCCCGCCCTCACCAGGTTCGACCCGGCCCCCGCCCCGGAGCCGGACGGCGACGCGGAGTCGCACGGCGGCGCCCCGGCCTGGTCCACCGGAACGGTCCTGGTCACCGGGGGCACCGGCGGCCTCGGCGCGGAGGCGGCACGGCACCTGGTCACGGCCCACGGGGCACGCCGTCTGCTGCTCACCAGCAGACGCGGGACGCGGGCCCCAGGCGCGGACGGACTCGTCGCCGAGCTGAGCGGGCTCGGCGCGGAGGTCGAGGTGGCGGCGTGCGACGTCGCCGACCGCGACGCCCTGCGGGACTTGCTGGAGCGAATTCCGGCCGAGCACCCGTTGACCGCCGTCGTGCACACGGCCGGTGTCGTGGACGACGGGGTGGTCACCGCACAGGATCCGGAACGGCTCGCGATGGTGTTCCGGCCGAAGGTGGCGGCCGTCCGCAACCTCCACGACCTCACGGTCGGACGGCATCCGTCAGCGTTCGTGCTCTACTCCTCCGCGGCGGGGGTGCTGGGCAGCGCCGGGCAGTCGGCCTACGCCGCGGCCAACGCCTACCTGGACTCCTTCGCGTCCTGGCGGCGCGGCCTCGGGCTTCCCGCCGTGGCCCTGGGGTGGGGCCCCTGGGAGGGCGGCGGTATGGCAGGTGCGCTCGACGGAGCGGACTCGGCACGGCTCCGCCGTGGCGGCCTGACCCCGCTGAGTCGCGCGGAGGGTCTGGCCGTGCTGGACACCGTGCTCACCGGAGACGGCGGGGGCGGGGTACCGGCCCAGCTCGTACCCGCCCGGTTCGACGTGGCGGCCCTGCGCGGATCCGGGACGGCGCCGCCCGTCCTGCACGGCCTGGTCGGAGCGGCCCGTCCGCCCTCCGGGGCCGCGACGCAGGAGACGGCGCCGGACGCCGTGGGCACGGAGACGGACCGGATCGTCGGATTGCCGCGCCGGGAGCGCAGGGCGGCGCTGGTGGAGTTCGTGCGGGCTGAGGTGGCCGCCGTCCTTGGCCACCCGACCCCCGCCTCCGTCGAGGTGGGTCGAAGCTTCAAGGAGGCTGGCTTCGACTCGCTCACCGCCGTCGAACTGCGCAACCGGCTGCGCGGCAGCACCGGTCTGCGACTGCCCGCGACGCTCGTGTTCGACCACCCGACCCCGCTCGCCCTCGCGGAGCGGATCGACGGTGAACTCCCGGGGGCCGAGACGGCGCTACTGGAGGCGATCGACGCCCTGCGGGACCGGATCGACGAGGCGCTGACCGACGACGACACGGACGACGGCCTGCGCGACGACGTCGAACGGCGGCTCCGGTCCCTTCTCACCGGTCTCCCCCGGACCCGGGAGGCCCCGACGAGTACCGACGACGGCCCGGGCGACGCCGAGAGCGTCACGGAACGGCTGCACAGCGCGTCGGACGACGAACTGTTCGCACTGTTCGACAGCGGGCTCTCACCATGACCGGCCGGAACGGACGGCACGACGGCACCGAGGCGACAGTACCGACACTTCCAGGGGGAAACGTGTCCACCGAGGACTCCACCAGCGCGACCGGGACCACCGACGGCTCGGGCAACGAGGAGAGGCTGCGCGAGTATCTCCGCCGGGCCATGGTCGATCTCCACGACACCCGGGAACGGCTCCGAGCCGTGGAGGAGCGTGACCAGGACCCGATCGTGGTGGTGGGGATGGCCTGCCGCTACCCCGGCGGA
>NZ_ANBC01000928.1 GCF_000341125.1 Nocardiopsis lucentensis DSM 44048
CGCGGCGTGAGAGCACCCGGGCGAACGTTTCCGGCCACAGCACTAGGGTCCCCGGGGGAAGGCTCGGTGTGGGCCTCCTCGCGCGAGGATCTACGGTCGAAGCACCCGACCTATCCCGCGTTCCGACGGCAGACACCTGAGCCAACTCCTGAACCGACCGCCCGCTCCACGACTCCGCTGACGCGGCTTCCCGCCGGCCTCCAGCAGGTGCTACTCGCAGCCGACACCGTCGCCGTCTCGGTCCAGGTGGCGTCCGTATCCCGGTTCTCCTCGGCGTACCGGGGCCGCTCCGGCAGCGCGGGCGGCGTCGCAATTCTCGTAGTAAGCGCTCGCGCCGCCACTCGAACCACCGCCGTCAGAGCCTGTCCCGCTCTCCGCTCGCACGGTCTCGGTGGCGGTCACCGTCACTTCGACCTCCTCGGTGGCCGTGGCCGTCACCGTCTCGGTGGCGGTCACGGGGACCTCCTCGGTAGCGGTGACCGTCTCCACGATGGTCGGGGCATCGGAGGTGTCGGGGGCGTCCCCGGACAGCGCCGACACACATCCGGCGAAGAGCACCAGCATCGCGAAGAGGCCGAGACAGCCGAGGCAGCTGGCACCGATGATCTGATTGGTGGACATATTGGTCCGCGGCTGCTGGGAGGGCTGGGGGATGGTCATCTCGTGATCCGTTCGTCGACGGGGAGTGAGAGACGGCGGAGCGGGCGCCCTGAGTGCTGAGACGGTACCGCGTACCGGACAGCTCCGCCAGCAGTTCTCGTCCCGCCGGCCCCACACACCCTTCCCGTCCGCCGGGCTCGGTGGAAACGGGGCGCCCGAGCGCTCGGGCGCTCGGCGCCGACCGGAGACGAAGGAGACCACAGCCAAGACGACCGGACCGGAGCTGCAACGTCCCTCACGCCCAGGACCACCCGGGGACAGCAGACCACCACGACGACGCGTCACAGGCCCGACAACCCACGGGTGATGGGAGGCGATCCCGGCACCCAACGCCGTTGTTTTCAGGTGTTGGGGACAGGGGCGCCCAGCCCGGCTCTACCGGGTCGCAACGATCGCGAACCTCAATCCGCCACTGCTTTGCCGATGTCGGCCCACCGGCCCTGGTGGCACCATGGGCACATGGAAGCCAACTGGCCGGGACGTCGGCAGGACGTATTGAACGCACTCGATGTGCTGGCAGCGAAGGTCCGTAGCGCGGAGTCCGATCGAGACCAGACGACGCCGACTCTGACTGACGCTGTGCACTGGTTGATCGACGACACCTTCTGGGATGTACGCGACCCTGCAGAGGACATTGGCGCGCTCCTCCTTGATGAGCACGAAGCGAACGCCATCCGCTCCGTGGTCGCTTCGGTCGAGGTCATCGCTCGCCGACAGGGCGCCACCGCGTCGGACGCGCTGTGGTTCGACGATCCGGAATGGCCGCTGGTGACGAGCCGCGCCGCGCGGGCGGCTTCTGAGTTGCGCCGTTTCGCAAGGTAAATCAGTCGGCGCTTCCCGGAGCGATTCGTCCGTTGTCAGCCCGATGGCCTCATGTTTCGCGTGTCGGACCATCGCACCTGCTGGTGTTCGGTCATGGGAGCGTGGTGACCAATGGCCGAAATAGTCGGGCGCAAGACCTGGGCATCCACGCCCTGCCGCGTACCCGGCGCTGTGGGCCTACGCACGCGACCTCTATGCGGTCCGCTCAGCCGCTTTCCGCGCCGCCTCCGACAGGACAATGCCGCCCGAACCCGACACCGCCTTCGACGGCCGCCCGGTTCTCATGAGTGACAGGAGGTGATCCCGACACACACCAGAGTCCTTCTCGACCGGCACAAGACAAAGGGGTCCGGAGAAGCCACACAAGAAAGCCGATGTGCTTCATGGACGAAGCTCCAAAGTGCCCTACTGAGGAGCGGGACCGGAAGAGCGATCGCCAAAGGTCATGGACGTGGCGATCTCGGCATCTGCGAGGCGGGCTTCCTCACGCACGTTCGGGTCGGGATAGTGAAGGAAGGGCTCGATCATCGACCGTGCTCGCGGGTCCTGAGTGGCGCCGAAGATGTGGAGGGTGTATTCGAGGAGTTCGGGTTCCAGCGTCCTCGCGACTGAGGCCAGCGGTTCGACAAGTTCCAGGGGCAGGCTGTAGTGATCGAACGCTTCGCAGACCGCGTTCAGGACGGCCTCACGGACACTGGCCACGGGTTCGATGACGGCCACGCTGACCAGACGTCCAACGACCAGACGGGCGGCGGCCGTGTCAAGCATGGCGCGGCTCAGGAAATCCACGAGCACCTCAGCGGCAAGGTCTCGCCGCTCCGGATCGCAGCCGGTCAGTGCTTCGAGTGCCATGAGAACGTCCTTCATGCCCTGCCCGACCCAACTCTCTCAAGAGTTCCACGTTCCACCCCGCCTTGGCGGCAGGGCTGTTTCAAAGTCGGTCCGGTAAGGCATCAGTGCTGATCACAGCCCCGTAGCGATCCGCTCGAACTACCCACCAACGAGCAACGGAGCCCGCTAGAAGATCAGGGACTTCCACATCTCTGACTTCCAAGGGACTCCGTTGCGCCCCCAGTCTGCCATGCCCACCCCTCCCCCCGTCGACCTTCTCGGCAGGCTCGCCTATCTGGACGATCCCCGCTCACCGCAGGGACGCCGCCACAGCCTGGCCAGCGTCCTGCTGTGCGCCTTGGCCGCGATAGTGGCCGGAGCCCGCCACCTGCGAGCGATCGGCCAGTGGACCGACGCCGCACCCCAACACACCCTGGCCCGGTTGGGCTGCCGGATCACCTGCCCCGCCCTCGGGGCGCGTACCGCTCCGTCCCCGGCCACCATCCGCCGCGTCCTGCTCGCCCTGGCCCCCGAAGCCCTGACCGCGCTGACCAAGCCCGAGGCCCTTCAGATGGTGGCCGTGGACGGCAAGACCCTGCGCGGATCGGCCACTCCCACCGAGGCGGCGATACATCTGCTCGCGGCCCTGACCCCGGACCGGCACCTGGCCGCGCAGGTGCGGGTACCGGCGGGCACCAGCGAGATCGACGCCCTGGCCGCCCTGCTGGCGGGCGTGGACCTGACCGGGGTGGTGGTCACCGCTGACGCCCTGCACACCCAGACCGACACCGCCACCTACCTGGTCGAGGAGCTGCACGCCGACTACGTGCTGACCGTCAAACGCAACCAGAAGGCCCTGTTCGAGCAGGTCAAAGCCCTTCCCTGGGTCCAGGCCCCCACATTGGACATCACCTGCGACCGCGACCACGGACGCTCCGAGACCCGCACCGTCAAGGTCATCGACCTGGCCGGGGCCACCGGCTTTCCGCACGCGGTCCAGGCGGTACGGGTGCGTCGCCACGTCACCGGGCTGCGCACGGGGAAGGTGTCGTGGACCGTGGCGTATGCGGTGACCTCGCTGGAGGTCGGGCAGGCCGGAGCGGCCCGGATCGGTGCTCTGGTGCGGGGGCACTGGAACATCGAGGCCTGGCACCACGTCAAGGATGTCTCGTTGGGCGAGGACGCCTGCAAGGTCCACTCCGGACACGCCCCCGACAACCTGGCCGCGCTGCGGGCTCTCGCGCTGGTGTTCTTGCGCCGGTTGGGACAGGACACGGTGCCCGACGCGATCCGGTGGGTGTCGTATGAGGCGTTCATCCGCCCGCTGGATGTGATCGGACTGCCGTGACCAGCATCAACGTCACCGCTCACCGAGAATGAAACAGCCCTGCAGACGGTCTGGCCCAAAGCGTCGGCTGCCGACACCATCGCTGCATCGATGAATGGTCACCGGCGAGCGGCGCGGGCAGAGTTTCCCTTTGATTGTCGTACGCACCCAGCCCTTCACCAAGACCGGCTCCGCAGAAACACCTGTTCGACTCTTTCCCATCGGACCTTTGAACCGATCGGATGACGACCCAGGGAGCGAGGAAACCCCAGGCCAGGACGGGTGAAACCGCCTGTTGACCTGGGGTCGGTGGGCCCGTGTGGCTCCTGGTGTGCTCGCCGGTCCGGCTACCGCACCGCTACCAGCTCACGGGTTTGAGCATCGCCGCCGTGGCCTCGGCCGCCGCCCTGGCCACCTCCGGGAACACCGTCTGATAAGTGTCCTGGGTGCGGGTTGTCCAAGGTTCGCCTCCAGCACGCCTTCTCCGCGACTGCGGTCAACATCGTGCGGCTCGACGCCTACTGGAGCGGGCATCCCCTCGACCGCAACCGGACCAGCCGTCTGGCCCGACTCAGCTACCAACTCACCGGTTGACAACAGGAATTACGCACCAGAGTCCTCGATCCAGGCATCGAAGGGGTCGGGGGCGGCCGTCCGCCAGCGACCGGGCACCTCCACGCCGAACTCCGCCTCGACCCAGGTCCGGAAGGGCGCGTGGGCCTCCACGGTGTCCTCGTCCTCCGGCGGTTCCGCCAGGTACTCGGGGTAGGGGATTTCGTCGTAGCCGATCGCGATGAGCCGCAGGAAGTCGACGGCGGAATCGGCCAGCAGAAACGCCGCCCCGTCCGAGCCTAGGGCGACGAATCGCACCGTCCCGGAGTCGTTCCACAGCGCGCACAGGCTTCCGTCACCGGCGATCTGACCCAGCGGCACCAGGTCGTCGTGGCCAGGCTCCCCGGGTTCGAACCACCCGGTCAGGCTCTCAGCGGGCGTGAACACGACCCCGAGCTGCCGGTCACCCGGATACGGGGTGAGGAAGTAACCGTGTTCGTTGGTGAACCCGAAACCCCGGGCCTCCATCCACGCCCAGGCCCGCGTCAGGGGCTCGGGGAGGGTGATTCCGGCGGGCAGACCGGGTGTCAGCATTTCGGTCATCGGCATGTGCGGGCTCCCGGTCGCGGTCGGCTGGAAGGGGCGGTCGGTCGCCCACAGTCTGCCGAACAGGGGTGTCAGTCGCGGGGAGCGATGGGTGCCTTCGTGTGGCGGCCCCCGGCGACGAAGGCCTTGAGGGCGATGCCAGAGCCGCCATCACACCCGGCTCGAAACAATACGAGCAGTTGCCCGTGCCCAACAGGCACTTCACAGGCGCGTCAGTTCGACTGCTCAAGGTTTCGCAGACGGAGAGTGGCCGCGTTGCGAACGCGTCGGGTTCGTCCGTGGTCAGCGAACAGCGCGAGAGCCTGAGGTGACGTGACGGCCGGCACGGTCGTAGCGGCGCGTTGGCACCAGTCGGATGCGGTGATGACTTCCTCACGGTCCCACGGTTGCCCCAAGGCGATCCTTCTGATCAGGCTCCACTCGTGTAGGCGGCGGGTGAGGAACTCCCACTCCATGATAACAGCGGCGATGCTGTCGGCCCAGACAGCGAACCGAGAATCGGTCAACAACTGGCAGGCCCGGCGATTTATATGGGCGACCACAGCGGCTTGCGCCATTATCGCATCCTCATCGCCCAGGACTGCGGTCACCAATTCAGTCTCGTTCGCTTCCGTGGCGGTGTCCAGGACCTCAAGGTAGGCCGCGTAGCGGCGATGCTCGGGTGGTTCCTCATCGAGGTGAGGACTGGTCATACGATCCGCCCTTCCGATCGTTCGTCCCGTGCGCTCTTTCGAACATGCAGTTACCCCAGGCGAGAATACGCGCTGATGGGTCCAGGGTGGACCCAAGCCGGGTCCGGAACCCCACGCCCCCTTCGCGTTCGTACATGCCTTTGTTCTACTTTGGCGCGGTTCCGAACATCGCGCCCGGCCGCGGGCGTCGCGTCCTCGGTCAGCCGTTCGGCCTCGCCGCCTCAAAGAGTCGGGCCAGTTCGTCGTCCAGCTCGTCCACGATGCCATAGCCTTCCTGGCCGGGCGTGGGAAGCCGGAACAGGAACGATGTGCCGATCACGACCCGCACGGTCCTGTCGCCGGACTGCAGGCAGCGATTGAGGAAGTCGAGCACTCCGCGCCAGTCGAGCCCGCCCTCGATCGGCACTGCGCCGACGTCCGCGACATATGCCGCGACTACCTCGCGTGTCACTTCGATCCCGAAGAACACGTGGGCGAGAAAGTCCTCCGGGCCGTCGTAGTAGAAGTCGATATTCTTCCCGAGCGGTGGGAAGCGCTCGACGAGCTCGAGGGCGAAGCGTTCCTGAGCCTGAGGCATCAGCAACCACTCTCCGTTCCCTATCGCACCGCCCGCGCGAACACACCTCAACGTGGTTCGACCGGAGTCGCCTGTCCGGGGTCTCGTTCGTCGACGACCAGGATATCCGGGGCGAAGTGGGCGATGCCCGCGGCCAACTCGGGACCGCACCGGTATGAGAGCCGGACGCTGCGCTTTTGCACCCCACCGGGCAGCCACTCCGGGACGCCATTGGGCCGCAGGTCGCTCGCGTCCCATCGTCGCCCGCTCGCGGCTTGCTGGAAGCCCTTGGTCCGGGCGCTGTTCGGTATGACGCCGACCTGCGGTTCCCAGCCGGGAATCAAGCCGAACCGTCTGACCCTCCGGCGCCACAACACGATTCGGTCGACTTCGTCCCAGCGCGCGAACACCTTGGACTTGCCGCGGAGCTGAATCCGTTCGGCATTCAGGCGCACCGCCGGGCCACGAAAGAACAAACCGATCACCAGCAGGAGTGGGTAACCGAGCGCACCGAGGACCAACATCAGGGGCCCTACCCAGACGTAGGTCTGCGTTTCGAACCCCGTTACAGGATCGCGGGTCGTCACCTCAGCGGTGCCGGCGGCGGTCAAGATCCACGGCGCGGCGAGCACCACGAGGAGGCCGAACGACAGCCACAGCCAAGTCGACGGTTCGATGAGGCGGCCCCGTGGACCTGAGGAGAAGTGACCGCGAGCGCGGATCACGGCCTATCGGGCCCCATCCCTGGAACCTGGTCGAACCTGATCCGAGTGACCATGGCGCGCGAAGCCACTTACGGCTGCAGCACGGCAAACCCCCTGCACAACGTGCCTCTCATCCGGAGATTTCCTCGGTGGCTCAGCCAGGGGACCTTTGATCCGATGGGGAACACGTACCCGGTCACGAGGGAACCTCAGGCCAGCACGGGTGAGTCTCCCGCGCGGTCTGGGGGCGGAGACGCCTTCTCGCTCCTGGTGTGCTCGCCGGTCCTGCACACCCCACCACCGCCCGTCCGATTCGGGCGATATGCCGTCGTCCCTGGCCAGGGCCACAGACGCCCCCGTCCGCCCCACACACCCCGAAAGGGGGACCACGGGCCCACCAACGGCCTTGGGGCCGACGTGGGCCCGCACAGCCCCGACATCGGGGGCGACCGTGGCCCCCGGGACCACCACCCCCCACCACCACGGCGCGACAACGGAAACGAACAGGGCCTCCTCTCCCCCACCGGTCCCCTCCTCCACCTCACCGTGCTTCCCCTCCACGGCCCTGACGACGACACCCAGGCAGCACACACGACACCCGGCCACCGATCTCACCGAGCCAACCCACGAGAAGCCAGACCCGTTCCGCCTCGCCTGCCCCGCCAGTCCGTGCAGGGCCCACCCGCAGCGCTCACCGCCGACGCCCGTCCTCCACACGCCACTGGACGATCCCCGCGCCGTCTCCACCAGCCCCACCGCATGCCACGAAGCGGACGCTTCAGTACAAGATCAATGAAACGAGAGGAAGAAACACGAAGGGATTAGACAGGAGGAAGGATTCGAGGTGGAGACGAAGGCGTACGGGGGATACATGGGCGGGGCGCCCGACGCTCGTCGGCGGGCGCCC
>NZ_ANBC01000929.1 GCF_000341125.1 Nocardiopsis lucentensis DSM 44048
GACTTACCGGCGTCGGGGTGCGAGATCACCGCGAACGTCCGCCGACGTCCCGCCTCCCGCTCGACCTCGGCCTCCTGCCGCGTCGTGCCCGCCTGATCCACGCTCATTCCCGCTGCCCGTCCCGCGTCGCTCCTACTACTTCGACCCCGTCCAGAGTACGCCCGGTGACGGACTCCCCGGGGCGGCCTGTGGACAACCCGGTCACGACGTCGCGCGCGGTTCCCGTACCGCCGCGGTGATCCGGCGCAGCAGCTCGTCGCGACCGGTGTCGCTGGGATAGACCGCGACCAGCACGCTCTCGCCCGTGAGCGCCTCCGGCTCCGCCCGATCCCCGCCCGGGGGTTCCCCCCGCCCCCCGGTGTCCAACACGGTCTCGGCCGTCCGGCGCACCAGGGCCGTCGCGGTGTCGAACCGCTCCCACACCTCTCCGGGGTCCTGGTCGGGGGCGCGCAGCCACGACCTCAGGACGTGGTTGTGCGCGGCGATCAGGGACGCGGCCACCACACCGGCGGCCAGGGAGTGCCCCTCCCCGCCGTCAGCGGCCAGGTACCGGGTGAAGGCCGCCTGGTAGCGGGCGGTCATGGCCACCTCTCGGTCGCGCAGCCGCGGGTGGGCGCGCACGAGCCGGTACCGGGGGACGGTGATCTCCGGGTCGCGCAGGTACCCCTGGAGGACCAGGCGCGCGGCCGCGCACACCGAGCTCAGCGGATCGTCCGGTGATGCCTCCAGGTAGCGGACCACGGTCGAGAAGAGTTCGTCGTGCTCGGCGAAGAGGATGTCCTCCTTCGAGCCGAACCTGCGGAACAGGCTGCGGCGGCTGACCCCCGTGGCGACGGCGATGCCCTCCATGGTGGTGGCCTCGAACCCGTCGTCGGTGAAGAGCCGGACCGCGGCGAGCACCACGTCGCGCGTGTCCGTGCGCGCGGCCCCGCCCCGCGCCTCGGCGCGCTCCCGCGCACCCGTCCCGGCCATGGGGTCCACCCCCTTCACCTCGGTGTCCTGGTCCGTCCGTCTCGGACGACACCCAGAAGGTATCCGACCTCGTCTGTGTACTTCGTCCTGTTCACCCCCTACCCTGGCACTGGATGCCATACACCGGCACGCGGTGCCATGGATCGGGACACGCCACCGGAGAGGGAACGGACATGAGCGACTTCGACCTGTTCAAGACCAGCGAGGAGCACGAGGAGCTGCGCGAGGCCGTACGCTCCGTCGCCGAGGACAAGATCGCCCCGCACGCGGCCGAGGTCGACGAGACCAGCTCCTTCCCCCAGGCCGCGCACGACGCTCTGGTCGCCACGGACTTCCACGCCGCGCACATCGAGGAGAAGTACGACGGCGTGGGCGCCGACGCCCTCGCGACCTGCATCATCATCGAGGAGGTCGCCCGCGCGTGCGCCTCGTCCTCGCTGATCCCGGCCGTCAACAAGCTCGGCACCATGCCGCTCATCCTCGGCGCGTCCGAGGAGGTCAAGCAGCGCTACCTGCCCAAGGTCGCCAGCGGCGAGGCGATGTTCTCCTACGGACTGTCCGAGCGCGAGGCCGGTTCCGACACCGCGAGCATGCGTACCCAGGCCGTGGCCGACGGCGACGACTGGATCCTCAACGGCCAGAAGTCGTGGATCACCAACGCCGGGGTCAGCGAGTACTACACGGTCCTGGCCGTGACCGACCCCGAGGGCGCCCGCGGCCGCAACATCTCGGCGTTCGTTCTGCACGCCGACGACGAGGGCTTCAGCCTGGGCGAGCCCGAGCGCAAGCTCGGCATCAAGGGCTCCCCCACCCGTGAGCTGTTCTTCGACAACGTGCGCGTCCCCGGCGACCGCATGGTCGGCGCTCCGGGCGAGGGCCTCAAGATCGCCCTGCGCACCCTGGACCACACCCGTGTCACCATCGGCGCGCAGGCCATCGGCATCGCCCAGGGCGCCCTGGACCACGCCGTGGCCTACGTCAAGGAGCGCAAGCAGTTCGGCAAGGCCGTCGCCGACTTCCAGGGCGTGCAGTTCATGCTGGCCGACATGGCGATGAAGCTGGAGACCGCCCGGCAGATGGTGTACGTGGCCGCCGCCAAGTCCGAGCGCGGCGACGACGACCTGCCCTTCTACGGCGCCGCCGCCAAGTGCTACGCGTCCGACGCCGCCATGGAGATCACCACCGACGCCGTGCAGCTGCTGGGCGGCGCGGGCTACGTGAAGGACTTCCCGCTCGAGCGCATGATGCGCGACGCCAAGATCACCCAGATCTACGAGGGCACCAACCAGATCCAGCGCCTGGTGATGGCCCGCCAGCTGCTGAAGTAGGCCGTAGCCGGCACGAAGGCCCCGGTCGTCCCGCCCTTCCAGCGGAAGGAAGCGGGACGGGCGGGGCCTCCCGTGTTCCGTGTGCGTTCGGTACCCGGAGGGCGCCGGTCAGACCGTGGACTCGCGCACGAACCGCGCGAAGGGGATCGGGTCCCGGCCCAGCGCCGCGCGCACGTCCTCGGTGACCTCGGCGGCTCCGCCCGCGACGGCGGCGGCGAACCGCTCGTTGAGCGTGTCGACGTACCGCTCGCCCCAGCCCCGGTCCGTGGCCCGGAAGTAGAACCGCGACTCGTCCACCGTCTTGAACCGCCACACCGGGCTGTCGGTGCCCTTCGTCATCCGCACCACCTCGCGGAACGTGAGCGCCTGGGGTCCGGTCAGCGTGTACTCCCGACCGTGGTGGTCCTCCACCAGGGCCGCGACCGCCGCGTTGGCCACGTCCCGCGCGTCCACGAAGCTGACCGCCGTCCGCTTCTTGACCGGCAGTTCGAGCTTGCCGTTCCGGGAGCGCGCCATGCGGGCGAAGGCGCCCTCGGTGAGGTCCTGGTCGAGCCAGTTGGAGCGCAGCACCGTCCACCTGGGGAACCGCTCCTTCGCCCTCCGCTCGACCACTCCCTGGTCGGAGGCGACCGCGACGCCCATACAGGACAGGACGACGGCGTTGCGCGCACCGGCCTCCGCGGCCCGGTCCAGGAACCCCGCCACGCGGTTTCCCAGCCCACTGCCCGTCGGGGTCACCACGAAGACGCTCTCCACGCCGTCGAGGACGTCGTCCCAGTTGGAGGTGTCCGTCCAGTCCAGTCGGGTCTGGGAGGTCCGCGACGCCCCCGTCGCGTCCACCCCGCGCCGACGCAGCTCGGTCAGGACGCGTCGGCCCACCATCCCGGTGGCGCCGGTGACGAGTGTGCTCATCGGATAGACCCCCCACGATCGGTTCGCTCCGGGGGTGTCTCCCACCGGTGTCCGCGCCCCGTTCGGGCCCCACGGTACCGACCGACGCACACCGCGCGTGACGTTCCAGCTCCAGGGGTGTCCCCTCAGTGACGGCGCCCCGGAGCCAGCGCCTCGGCCGCCAGGACCATGACCGCGCCGACGACCGCCACCGCGAGGTTGGCGAACAGCGCGGACTCCTGGAGGAACGCCACGTTCGGGACGACGAGGCGGTTGAACGAGTTGAGGACGATCCCGAAGAACGGCTGGTACCACAGGTGGTCGATCGCGCCGCTGACCCCGATGAGGAAGACGAGGGCCCCGGTGCCCTGGAGGATCTTTCGCATGGGACCCACGCTAGGGAGGGCGCGAGGCGCGCACATCGGACGTCGGTGCCCGGTCGCGCCGCCCAAGGCACGGATCCGCGCCGCCCATCGGCCGACCGCCGTGCCCCCGCGACCCGACCAAAGTATGGATCCGGCCGACGTCGGTCCCCGGCTCCGGCGCGTGGTGCCCCCGGCGGCCGGGCGAACCGTAGACTCCGGGCGATGAACGCTTCCACGGCCCCCGGGCCGCGACGACGGCGCGGCACACGCGACTGGCTCGTGGACCTGGCGATGTTCCTGCTCGCCGTCGGGTTCGGGCTCATGGTCACCGCCGATCTCGGCGAGTCCCCGCACGGCCCGTCCGGACCGGACGTACGCCGCGACCTTCCCCTCTGGTTGGCGGTCGCCGAGCAGTTGGTCGCGTTCGCGGGCTGTGTGGCGCTGTGGTGGCGCCGGCGCTGGCCGATCGGGATCGCCGTGGTCCTGGTCGTGCTCTCGAGTGTGTCCGCGCTCATCGCCGGGGCGATGCTCATCGCGCTCTTCTCCCTGGCCGTGCACCGCCCGCCGAGGATCAGCCTGTCGGTGTTCGGCCTCGCCGTGGGGACGTCCTTCCTCTACTCGTTCCTCTGGCCCGACCCCTACGTGCCGCTCTTCGTCGACTTCCTGCTGGGGGTGGCGATCCTGGGCACCGTCACCGGATGGGGGCTGACCGTCCACCATCGCAGGAAGCTCGTGGAGTCGCTGCGCGACCGGGCCGTGCACGCCGAGGCCGAGGCCCGGCTCCGGGCGGAGCAGGCCCAGCACCAGGTACGCGAGGCCATCGCCAGGGAGATCCACGACGTGCTCGGCCACCGCCTGTCCATGCTCAGCGTGCACGCGGGAGCCCTGGAGTACCGGCCCGACGCCTCCCCCGAGGAGGTCGCCCGTTCGGCGTCGGTGATCCGCGAGAGCGCCCACCAGGCACTCCAGGACCTGCGGGAGGTGATCGGCGTACTACGTGCGCCCGTGGGAGAGCTGCCCCAGCCCACGTTGGCCGACCTGGAACAGTTGGTGGAGGAGGCGGACCATGTCGGCGCCCGGGTGGAACTGGTGCGCGACTGCGAGGGCTCGGTACCCGAACGGGTGGGCCGCACCGCCTACCGGGTCGTCCAGGAGGCCCTGACCAACGTCCGCAAGCACGCGTCCGGGGCCGACACCCTCGTCCACGTGACGGGCGCCCCCGGTGAGGGGCTGACCGTGGAGGTGCGCAACGGCCCCGCGGCCGCGCCTCGGCCGCCCGGCCCGGTCGACGGCGCGGGGCGGGGGCTCGTCGGGTTGGCCGAACGCGTGTCGCTGGCGTCGGGCCGCCTGGAGTACGGACCGACCGGCGGTGGTGGCTGGCGCCTGTCCGCGTGGCTACCGTGGCCAGCATGAGCGAGACCGAGCGGGGCGCCCGCGAGATCGGTGTGGTGATCGTCGACGACGACGCGCTGGTGCGGGTCGGCCTGGTGATGATGATGGGCGGCGCGCCCGACATCCGGGTCCTGGCCGAGGCCGAGGACGGCGGGGCCGTTCCCGACCTGGTCGACGAGCACGCGCCGGACGTGGTGCTGATGGACATCCGGATGCCCGCGGTGGACGGCCTGACCGCCACCGAGCGCCTGCGGGCCCGCCCCGACGCCCCCGAGGTGCTCGTCCTCACCACCTTCGACGCCGACGAGCACGTCCTGCGTGCCCTGCGGGCGGGGGCCGCGGGCTTCCTTCTCAAGGACACCCCTCCCGAGCAGATCGTGGAGTCCGTCCGCCAGGTGGCCCGCGGCCTGCCCGTCCTGTCCCCCGCCGTGACGCGACGCCTCATCGACCGCGTGGCCGCGGGCGACCACGCCGAGCGCGCGGAACGGGCCCGGGGGCGGCTCGCGGCACTCAACGCGCGCGAGCTCGACGTGGCGGTGGCGGTGGGCCAGGGACGGTCCAACGCCGACATCGCGTCTCGGCTGTTCCTGAGCGTGCCGACGGTCAAGACGCACGTGTCCGGCGTCCTCACCAAGCTCGGGCTCAACAACCGGGTGCAGATCGCCCTGCTGGTGCACGACGCCCGGCTCCTCGACGGAACGGACTGATCCGGGCCCGCGACCCGGCGGATCCGAGCGTGCGACGGGCCGGACACGCCGGGCCGCGCGGGGACGTCCGGGGAGCTTCCCCCGCTCCGCTGACACCGACCCGCATACTGTGTGTGACCATCGCATGATCAGTGGGGCGAGAGGGGTGAGGGGCCGTGACCCGCCGCGTCGACCTGCCCAGGGTGCTCGACGCCGTCATGGAGCGGGCCGGACCGCACATCGGGGAGGGCCGGGACGCCGACTACATCCCGGAGCTGAGCAAGGTCGACCCGCACCAGTTCGGGTTCGCGGTGGCCACCGTCGACGGCGAGGTGCACGCGGTCGGCGACTCGACGGTGCCGTTCTCCATCCAGAGCGTCTCCAAGCTGTTCACGCTCGTGCTGGTGATGAGCCGGTCCGGCCACGGGATCTGGCGGCGCGTGCACCGGGAACCGTCCGGCAACGCGTTCAACTCGCTGTACCAGCTGGAGTTCGAGAGCGGCGTCCCGCGCAATCCGTTCATCAACCCCGGCGCGATCGTGGTCACCGACCAGCTGCTCAGCGACACCGGGGACGCGTTGGGGGCCTTGCGGGACCTGCTGCGCGAGGAGACGGGCAACCCGGGGCTGGACGTGGACGCGGTGACCGCGCGCTCCGAGACCGAGACCGGCCACCGCAACCGAGCGCTGGCCTATCTCATGGCGAGCTTCGGCAACATGCGCAACCCGGTCCCCCAAGCGCTCGACCACTACTTCCGCCAGTGCTCCATCACCATCAGCGCGGAGGACCTGGCCCGGGCCGGGCTCGTGCTGGCCAGGCACGGGGTCCGGGCGGACGGCACCCGGTTGGTGAGCCGCGAGGACGCCCGCCGGATCATGGCGGTGATGCTCACCTGCGGCACCTACGACGCGGCGGGGGGGGTCGCCC
>NZ_ANBC01000930.1 GCF_000341125.1 Nocardiopsis lucentensis DSM 44048
GGCCGCCGTGGGTGAAGGCGGCGCTGGCTTGGGGGATCTGGTGGTGGTTGACCTCGATGAGGAGGTGGCCGGTGGGGGTGAGCCATGGGCGGGCGTGGGTGGCGACGCGGCGGGCGAGGTCGAGGCCGTCGGGGCCGCCGTCGAGGGCGTGGCGGGCCTCGTGGTCGCGGGCTTCGGGGGGTAGGAGGGGGATCTGGTCGGTGGGGACGTAGGGGACGTTGGCGACCAGGACGTCGATGTGTCCGTGGAGGTGGTGGGGCAGGGCGGTGAACAGGTCGCCGTGGTGGACGGTGTGGCCGGGCAGGTTGCGGCGGGCGCAGGCGACGCTGGCGGGGTCGATGTCGGCGGCGTGCAGGGTCAGGCCGGGGTGGGTGTGGGCCAGGTGGGCGCCCAGGGCGCCGGTGCCGCAGCACAGGTCGACGGCGGTGCCCTGGGGTGGCAGGAGGGTGGCGGCGTGGTGGGCCAGGTGTTCGGTGCGGGGGCGGGGGACGAACACTCCGGGGTCGACGGCGATGCGTAGGCCGCAAAAGCGTGCCCAGCCCAGGACGTGTTCGAGGGGGGTGCCGGCGCAGCGTTGGTCGGTCATGGCCGCGAGCTGGTCGGGGGTGTGGGCGGTGGTGGCCAGCAGGAGGGCTTCGTCTTCGGCGAAGACGCAGCCGGCCTGGCGTAGGCGGTGGGTGAGCGGCGACAGGGTGTGGGGCGGGGCCACGGGTGCCTTTCGGGTCGTGGGTCGCCCGTGGTCAGGGGGTCGTGGTTGGTTCGATCCCTGGTGAGGGCGCCCGGCGGTTGGTCGCGAGGATCGCTTCTCACCTCCCCTGGTCGTCGTGTGTGGGTGTCACCGTACACGACATTGTGTTGTTTTGTCGGGTTTTGGGTGGTGGGGTGTCTCCATCGGTCACCGTTGACGGTGCCGTACCCCACGATGGCCGCCGTGCGGGACCTGACGAAGACCCGATGGTCGTCGTTGGTGTGCGAAGTCGCCCGTCCAGGGCTGCTCAGAGAGCCGACCAGCCGACCCGCTGCGCGCACCCGCCCGTCCGGTGGCGGCCCTTTGCTACCGGGGCCGCCACCGGACCAGGTGTGTTTGGCGCGGATGCCTGAGGAGATCGCGCGCCGCGGTCACATCCCCGCTAGCCTGCGGCCATGACGGTGAAGGTGAACCCGGTGCTCGTGGGACGGCGCAGTGAGATGTCGGACTTGATCCGGCGCAGGACCTCGTTCCTGCTCAGGCCGAGACCTTGCGCGATGAGCCGCTCCGGGCGCACCGGCACCGGATCGTCGAAGACGACCTCCGTCTGGACGGGCCACGCCTGCTCGAGCCGCGCCGGCGGGGCCTCCAGCCGCCATGCCCCCTTCCAGTCCAGGGTGAAGCGGTTGCGTCGGGCGAGCCGCGGATCCAGCAGCGTGGACGCCACCAGTTCCGGATCGCCGGTGTGGTAGCCGTCGAGCTCGAGCGGATCGAAGGATCTGACCGGTGCCCGCTCGTGCACGGTGAGCTTGCGCGTGCGATCGCAGGACACGCAGCGCACCAGCAGCCACACGTCCAGCAGTTTGCCGTTGGCGTTGACGCGGAACCGGCCCCGGCCGGTGGTGGCTGACTCCGACGGGCACTGCACGCACCGCAACGACAGCGATGGCAGCCTGGTCCGGCGCACGACCCAGGGCAGCACGGTATGAGGTTGTGAGGACATGATCTCTCTAGACCTGACACGAGGCCGATTGCGCGCGGCCTCAAACGCTGTGTGACCGGGGGCGCGTAGCCAGCCCGGCGGAGCCGACGGGAGGGTCGACTTGAAGGTGGGCGAAAGAAGGTGTCAGGTCTAAAGAGCAGGCGGGGTCACGCGGTGTGTCCTTCGTCCTCACGGTGATGGGGGCACAGGCAACCTACGGGAACGCCAAGGGACGGCTCAAACGGTTTTTCGGTGGTCGCCGCGGCCCGGGCCGGCAGGGCGGCGCCCCTCGCCGTCGCGAATGAGCGGTCAAGGGGCGCCAAGAGGCGGACACCAGCTACTCGATCACTGCCTTTGCCGGATCCGCCTAGGGGCCCTGTACCCGGTCGGGGACCGCGGAGGGCGTCGAGGGCACCACCCGGATTCATCCGTGGCAGATGCGGGACTCACTCAGACATGCAGGACGCGACGTCGAGTTTCACCGCCGTGTACTTGTCCGACAAGCCCCAGGCATCGAACAGCGTTCGTACCCGCTCCTGGAAGACGTCCAGGGACTGCTGTGTTTGGCCGTGCTCTGCGAACACGTCCTGGGCGACGACCAGGAGCTGTCCCACCTTCGTCGCGTCGAGGTCGATGTCGTTGTCGTCCAGTGCCTGCGCCGTGCACCGTAGCAGTGTCTCTTCCCAGGTTTGGGCCGAGGCGGCGGTGGGTGCTCCCCAAAGGAGCGCTCCTGCCATCGCTGGGACGATCGCGAGCGAGAAAAGTCGACGTCCGGATGCCATGTGAGGCCTCCTTCTCTGTCTGACCTTGGTGTATACGTTCTTCACTGCCCGCTTCCCAGCGAGCCTGAACGCGAGAGTCGACACGGATCCGTGCACTCCCCCGCCGCCCAGCCACCCACGCGCGCACCGTGCGCGCTGTGGTCACCCGAAAAGGACCTCGGGCCTCGTGTGCGGGGTCGTTCACGCCGACGACCAGCAGCCGCCTGGTCTCAGTCGATCCACACGGTGATCACGGTCATCGCGTGCCGCCGGGCGACGGCGGTGCCTCGAGGACGAACCAGAGGAAGCCGAGCTGGGTCCGTCCACTCTCCCCACCGGCCCCGCGGTCGAAACGGTGAGGAGAAAGAGCAGGTCCGGCTCTGTCGGAGGGGCGTACTAACGTGCCCCGTCCAAGAGTCCACTCCCACTGACAGGTCCATCGTCACGAAGGTCGCCCTGATGGTTGCGAGCGAACACCGGCCTCCACGGCTTTACTGGGCCTGGTTGGCCGGGACCGGGGTGAGCGCGCTCGGCACCCAGATGCTGGTGTTCGGGCTCGTGTGGCACGCGGCCCTGGTCGGCCCCGGCATGGCTGCGGCGGTGCTCTCGGCGCAGGTGGTGCCCCGTGTTCTGCTGACCCTGCACGGGGGTGCGCTGGGTGATCGTGTCGGGGCCCTGCCCGTCATGGTGGGCGCGAACACGATCCTGTGCGTTGTGGCGCTCACGGGCGTGCTGGTGATGTCTGCGGCCGACCCCGGTCCCCTCGTCATGGTCGTGATCGCCTTGGCGTTGGGCACGGTCGACGCGGTCGACGTTCCGGCGTCGGGGTCGGTGCCCAAACTGCTGGTGGCCTCCGCCGCCATGGGGCGTGCCACGGCGGCCCGACAGATCGTTCTCCAGGGCGCTGTGCTGTGCGGGCCGCCGTTGGCGGGCGCGGCGATCACCGTACTCGGGTTGCCGGCGACCTACGGGGCCGGGGCCGCGGGCTACCTGGTGATGGTCATCGTGCTGTGCTTCGTGCGCTCTCGGACGCGGTCCGCGCCCCGCACCGGGGCGGGTTCAAGCCTGAACCGGCAGGTCGCACAAGGGATGGCGGTCGTGTTCGGTACGCCGCTGCTGCGTGCGGTCGTCTTGCTCACCGGGGCCTTCGCCATGTTCGTCATCCCCTTCTGCCCGCTCCTGGTGCCGGTAGTCTCCGCCGCGCGGGGCTGGGACGCCTCAGCCACGGGGACGGCGGCGGGCGCTTTCGGTGCCGGTATGGCCTGTGTGACCGCGGTGGTGTTGTGGCGCGGTGCCGCCCCGCGTGCCGGGGCGGCCGCTGTCCTGGGGATGATCACCGCTGGTGTGGGGGTCGCGGCCACCGCGGCTGCTTCGGGACCGATGGTCTTTTGCCTGGTGTCCTTGATCGTGGGGCTGGGCACCGGTGTCTTCTCCACCCATGTCGGCCCTTTGTTCATGGTCGCCTGCCCTCGGGAGGCGATCGGGCGGGCCCAGGCGGTGGTGACCCTCGCCCAGTGGCTACCACTGTTGTGGGCCAACCCGTTGATCGGCCTGACAGCGCAGACCCACTCGGTGACCGTCCTCCTGGTGCTGTGGGGCGTCGGGGCGGGCGCGACCGGGATGGCGGCCCTGGGCACGCGGCCCTTCCGTGTGGCGGTGCTGGCCCGCGAGACCCGACACCCCGAGCGCGAAGGGGAGATCGGCTGATCTTCCAGAAGTCACCCCGGTGGTCTACTCGCGGAAATGTTCGTTCCAGGGGAGAACCGGGCCGGTTGGGTGGGGGCAAGGGCTTCGGGAAGACTGACGCTTCCGAACCATCAGGGGCCGTGCCACTCCGCCCCGGCGGCGGCTGGCGGTTCGGTGCACTCGGTGTACCCGCTCGACGACCTCGGTGATGTGGGGCACGACATCGGTTCACTGCCATGCCACGCGCCGGGCTGAGGGTTCCGGACGCCGCCGGGCCGGTGGAGGTGGTGTCCGTTCACCCGATGCCCCCGCGTCGACCCTCCACGATGGCCGTCTGGAGGGACGGGCTGCGCGGTCTGCCCGAGGCCACCGACGGCACTGTCCGCATCCTCGCCGGGGACTTCAACACCACCCTCGACCACGCCGAGATGCGCGACGTCCTGGAGAGCGGTTACATCGACGCCGCCGCCCACCTGGGTCGGGGCCTGACCGGCACCTGGCCCGTGGGCGGTCCACTGCCCAGGGCCGCCATCGACCACGTGCTGGTGGACGAGCGGGTCGCCGTGGTGGAACTGGAGATCCTGGACGTGCCGGGAACCACGCACCGCGCCCTGATGACCCGCCTCACCCTGCCGGGCGGGCGGGTCTGAGATCTGGCCCGGCGTCGGGGCGGGCACCCCGGGTTCGGCCACGGGGGGGGTCGCCCGATGTCGCGGGCCTCGGCGACCAGCGACGCGCTCACGCTGGACTCGAGGCGCTCCAGGTGGGAGTTCGCGCCGGAGTGGTGGGTGAACGCATGAGTGAAGCCGGTGTGGGCGGCGATGTCCTCCGCGGTAGCGCTTGACCAGGCGGGCCCGCCACGCCGCGGCCGTCTTCTTCGCGGCGCTCTTCAGGTCGGGCAGGGCGCGCAATAGTTCAGCGATGGCTGTATCTGACTCGTTTTCGCGGGTCAGGGATGGTGGCCTAATAACGTTGGCGCTCCCAGGAGGGTGGATGGAGGGGGCTGGGGCGCCCCCACACCACCAACCCCCGAGAAGGTTCACTTATCGGGGGTCAGGCTCCGGGGCCCTCTGGTCCTCTTTTCGTTGTGCTGAATCGTATTTCGTTTAATCACTAACGTTTCCAACGAAACGAAACAAGGGAAGGCGGTGAGGAGGGGGTGTCCGGGCCCGGGCGACTGGAGTACCGACCGAGGCCCCCGGTATCGGATTCCTCTTCTTCGTCCTCGAGGCACCGCCGTCGCCCGCCCACCCAGGCGACCGGCCGGTCGCGGGATCATGAGCGGGGCCAGAGTCACGCGAGGCGACGATGACAGTGCCGTGAGACCTAACCCGCCTCAGGCGCACGAATTGGGTGAGGCGCGCACAGGTTGAATGACATGAGACGGGACAGCGATCCTCAGCACCGGATCCTGCTCGCTTGTTTCTTGACAGCGGACAGTAGATACTCCCCATAGGCGGCCACTTAAGGCC
>NZ_ANBC01000931.1 GCF_000341125.1 Nocardiopsis lucentensis DSM 44048
CGGGCTTCGGAGCGGGCGGGGCCACCCCTGGTCAGGACCGCCCACAGCGCACCTACGCAGGTGGGAAGCACGGGCACAACCCCGCTGCAACCCTGACATGAAGGAAGGTCCCAGCCTAGGCTGGCAGTGCACACTCCCCAGCCGAAGACGGGACCTTCGTTATGGACGAGGCCATCAGGATCGGCCCCGAGCTCAAGGAACGCCGAGAAGACGCCGGACTCACCCAAGAAGCGCTCGCCGACCGGGCAGGCGTCTCGGCCGACTACGTGGGCCGCCTCGAACGCGGTGCCCGGGTCGGCTCACTACCCAGCATCGTCAAGCTTGCCCGAGCCCTGGACTGCGACCCCGGTGACCTCATCCGCAAACGCGCCCGCCTGACCCCCGTGGGCACCTCCTCGGTGATCGCCGTACGCAACGCGATCTTCGACCCCCAGCTCCTGTTGCCCGACCGCCCTCAAGGTCGCCCGGCCTCCCCCGAGGAGCTGATGCGCACGGTCCGACGCGGCTACGGGGCGTACTTCGCAGGAGAGTTCGGAGCACTCGCCGCACTCGTACCCGACCTGCTCCGAGACTGCCGGATCGCCGAGTACGAACACGGCACCTCCGCCGTCGCGGCACCCTACGCACACGCCTACGACCTCGCGAGCGCCCTGCTGGTCCACACCGGCAAGGTCGACGCCGCACTGACCGGTGTGGAACGCGCGATCATGATCGCTCGCCAAGGCGATGACCCCTACCGCCCCGTGAGCTTCACGGGCACCTACGCGTGGGTGCTTTTGCACATGGGCCGCTACGCCGAAGCTGAGGATCTCGTGGTGCGTGCAGCCGAAAGCGTCGCTCCGAGAATGGGTGACCGCGACCAAGCACGGATCGCGGCATGGGGCGGGCTGCTCATGCAGGCCGCAGTGCTGGCGGGATCAGACGCTCACCGATCGGACGCGGACCGGCTCTCGTCTGCGCGACAGTTCCTGCGAGACGCTCGGTCGGCTGCTGTTCAGATGGACCAGGACTCGCGCCGGTACTGGATCAGCTTCGGTCCGACCCAGCTCGCGGTCCAGTCGGCGCACATCTACACCGTCCTGGGCAAGCCCGCCGAGGCACTCAAGGCCGCTGGGAAGGTGGACTCCCGGCAGTTGCTGTCAATCCAGTACGGGCGGCACCTGCTGGATGTGGCGAAGTCTCAGTCTCTGCGTCGTCGGACTGATGACGCCATCGAGACGGCCGCGCAGGCGCAAGCCCTGTCGCCGGAGTGGTTCCGGCACCAGAAGTTCGGAGCTGCGCTCACCGAAGAACTGCGGCGGCGTAAGGCGCGGATGAACGACCCGTTGGCGGGGCTCGTGTCCGCATTCCGCACCACCAGCGAGTAACCCGGACGGAGCGTCCAGGTTACTGACACGTCACTCGTGAACCCGGACGCTCTGTCCCTGGGAACTCCATCGAACTCTGCGTAGCGTCTCCCTCACCTACCAGTGAGGGAGGTCCACGATGGCGCGAACACGCGCGCTCGAAAGGGAGTCGCTGCACGGCCCATGGCCCAGCGACCACGGCAGTGAGCGGCGGCTGGGACAGTTGCGGCGCACGTACCCCGGATGGCGCTTCTGGCGGTCCAGGGACGAGGACCAGTCAGCCCGCGAGTGGTGCGCCGTACGTATCACCACCCCCGCCTCGGGCAGGCCGCAGGAGCTGACCGCTGACACCTACGACGACCTCGTGCAGCAGCTGGAGGCGTCGTGACGCACCGACCCCGGCAGAAAACCGAACCGGTGGCACCGGCAAGGCCGCGGTTGGTGGACGACCGTGACCGTCAGGTCGCCCAGTTCCACAGGGAGTTTCCGGGCTGGGAAGTGTGGAAGTCCCCCGGCTGGTGGTGCGCCCTGAGAACCGGCGCGGACAACGGTCTCGTCGGTGTCACCGCAGCGAGCATCACCGAACTCCGTGTGCGGCTCTTCGAGGCGCTGAGGGTCACGTCAACAGCGACGCACCAGTGAAGCCGCCTACCGCGTTGCGCACCTGATCCCCGTCTCCGTTCGGATCAGGCCCCAACCACATTGAAACGGCCCGGCGGTGCAGCGAACACCCCGGGCCCGGTCTACCTGAAGAGGCAGGCAGACATGAAGATCGTACTGTTTTCACGACACCGGTCGCGCCGAGTCCGGCGCTACACCCGCCCCTCTGCCCCGGCCGCCCGCGTCCGGGCCCACATGGCCTGGCCTGGCGGCGACCTCGCCCCGCTCTCCCCGGCCGTGAAGATCCTGCTGCGAGGCGCCGCATGATCGACACCGACATGGGCGACCTGCTCGCCTCGATCCGGGACGCGCTCACTCTCCCGGCCGCGACGACCGACACCGGCCGCGCCGACCGGGACGCCTTGGAGCGCACCCGCGCCGACGCCGTCCGCCAGGCGGTCGACTACGTGGCTGGAACTGGCGACCTGACCGGCGCGGTCGATCTGCTCGACAACGCGATCGCGGCCTCGCCGATCACCTACCAGGCCGGGCACGAGCGGGTGCCCCGCCAGGGGGTGGTGGCGCGATGAAGCACCGACGCATGGTGTGCGACATTCGTGAGCTGCCCGACGTGTCCGCCCTCAAGCAGTGGGCCGCCGAGCGTGGCACCGTCGTCCACTACCTGGGTCCCGATCTGAAATGCCACGCGGTCTACGCCGCGGTCGTAGGGCCGGTGATCCGGGTGGCCCGCTCGCGATACCGGGATCCGCACCCGCACACGCTCGTGTGGGAGTCCCCCTTGGAGAACCTGCCGGATGCCGTCGCGGCGGTCTGAGCCGGGTACGGCCCCTGCCCCCGGCCGGGGCCGCACCCTCCCCCGAGGAGGGAACGGTGGACGGAGCTACCCGGTGCACTGGCACCGCCAGCGGGCAGCACGACTACATCCCGGACCCACCCGGCGCGCAGGATCGGATTCGCACCGCGACCTGCCGCCACTGCCGAGACGTCCTGACCGTGACCAGATAAACCCCGCAGATGGATGAGTCCGTCAGCCGAGACGGAGATCCGCCCCGATAACGGGCACCACCACAGACCCCGCGTGCCTGGCTGGTTCCGACCCAGGCACGCGGGACCAAGCGCCGTCCCCCTGCGGGAACGGTGCCCGCCCAGTAGGGATCACCCGCTGGGCAACCGTCAACACCAGCAGAAGAGGAGAACGCGGTGAACGACTTCACCCCACCGCCCACGAGCGAGCAGGTGACCGGCCTGTTCCTCGCGACCCGCCGCGCGGTCGTGCAGACCCCGGCGCAGAGCCACGAGTACAAGAAGTCCTCGGGGTCGGGCGACGCCGCCCACACCTACGACACGACCGCCCGCTAACCACCTGACCCGTTGAACGACGCACGCCCCGGAGTAGCCCCCATGCTGCGATTGCAGTTGACCCCTTACAGCGAGAATCCGACCTGGCACTGTTCCGGGGCGTGCTACAGCACCCTGGACACCCGCAGCCGCATCGAGCCCTTCGACCACCCGATGGTCGAGCACCTGGCCGCGACCGACGGACGGCGCACCCTGCTCGTGGTCCGCGAACGCGTCGCCGACCGGGCGGTCTGCGATCCCGAGGTTCGCGACCTCACCCCCGCCGAGTACGACCAGGCCCGCGACGCCGTCACCGGCTGGCCGACCGACGTCGTCCTCGTCGAGACCGAACCCGACCGGCCGGTGCGCGTCACCGCCGGTTCGGCCCGGACAACTCCGCTCTACCTGGCCACCGACGGCACGGCCCTGGTCGGGTCGTGGGACATGGCGGACCTGCGCGCACACGCCACCGGGCTCAACCCCAAGGAGGTCTCTCGGCTGCTGATCTACCGGCCCCGCTACTCGACGGAGACGCTGTACCGGGGTGTGCACCGGTTCACCGAGCGCGCGACCGCGCACTTCGGCGGGCACTTGTGGATCACCTATCCCGATCCCGCCCTGCACCGCACGCCTCGTGACTTGGCACCGGATGCCGACGTCTTGGGGGCGTTCATTTCGACCATGGACACGGCGATGGACCGCCGCCCCTGGGCGGAGGAGACCACGCTGTTCCACCTGACCGGCGGGTTCGACTCGGGCACCGTGGCCACCCGCGCGGCCGAGCGGTACCCGGGCCGGTTTCCCACGGCCACGCTGTTGATCGGCGGTCCTGGGCGTGAGCAGCAGATCCGGCGTCGCGCCGAGATCCGCGACCGTGTGCGGTTCGCCGACTCGGACCTGGTCGTCGACGCCATGCGGTGCCTGCCGCTCTCGCCTGACTGCCCCTGGGTCAACGGCCGCGTGGTCAACCCCACGGAGGAGCCTTTGCACCGGCCGTTCGTCGAGATGGCACGCTCGATCGCCGCCGCTGGGGCCCGCACCGTCGTGACCGGCCTCGGGGGAGACGAGATGGTCGCCCTCACTCAGGAGGAGGAGCCCCACAAGGGGCTAGGCGAGATCACCGACGCGCAGATCCTCTCGTGGGTCGGCCCGCGGGTTCCGAGCGTGCTGGAGTTCGCCGACGACGGCATCGCTCCTCCTGCGTTGATCAACTCCATGACGTTGCTGACGCTGGAGACGACCGCCCCGGTACTTCTCAAGCATGGGCTGTGGCCGGTGCACCCGTTCGCGGACCCGGACATGGTGGCGCTCGGCGAGCAGCTCCCGTTCGCTTGGCGTGAGCTGAAGCAGCTTCAGCGGCGTCGCTTGGCCACGCTCGGGATGAGTGACGACGTCGTGTATCCGGTGGAGCGGGAGAGCTTCGCCGAGGTCGTCGAGTACGCCCTGACCACCTACGCACCCAAGCTGTTCGCTCGTATGCTGGCCGAGGGTTCAGTGCTGTTCGATGAGGGTTTGGTGGACCCCGACGGGCTGCGTACCGCGGTCGACCGTCTGACTCCCGGGCGCTACGTCGAAGAGCGCGACGCGAAGATCCTGGAAGTGTTGAGCCTGCACCTGTCCGCCACCGCCTTCCTGCACTGAGAGGACCAGCCGTGTTCACCATGCGTCCCGCCACCGAGGCCGACATGCTCGGAGTCGCGTCGATGATCACCGCGCGCTGTGACTGGATGGAACAGCGCGGGCTGGAGTCATGGCGTGAGAACGTCGACGACCTCGCCGGACAGGCTGGAAGCGGCTTCATGTGGGTACTCGAAGCCGAAGGTCGCATCGTCGGATGCACCACGGTCATGACCCAGGCGCCGCCGAAAGACTGGACGTCTGAGGAGGCGGCCGAGGAGTCCCTGTATCTGTTCACGACCGTCACCGACCCCGGGTACCGGGAGCACAAGCCTGGAACCCTGATCGCTCTGTGGGCGGTCGACCAGGCCGCGCGTCAGGGGCGACAGTGGGTGCGGCGGGGATGCTTCTTCCCCGAGCTGGTCAAGTACTACGAGACCCAGGGGTTCGCACTGGTCAAGGAGATGGACCGGCGAGCCGGTCACCTGTACCTGCTCGCGCGCCGAGCGGAGCGCCTTGACCTGGCCGAACTCGGACTGACGACGGTGGTCACCATTTGATCCTGAACTGGCCCAACCAGCAGGGGATCCACGACAAGATCGCCGGGACCGTGGTG
>NZ_ANBC01000932.1 GCF_000341125.1 Nocardiopsis lucentensis DSM 44048
AAACCGCCGATTTGGCGGGACACGGAACACCTGATAAAGTAAAGACACAACAAAGCGGAAACGCAGACGCCTTCCACGGAAGAGCGACCGGACACACCGTCCGGGGCTTGTACGGGAAGAGCGGTTGTTTCTTGAGAACTCAACAGCGCGTGTTTGATTTTCTTTAAGCCATGTTTGTTTTGGCCCCGTCACACACGAACCACGTGTTCGGTGTGAAGGGTTCCTTTGATTAACCACGAGAGTGGTTGGTCAGGATTACTTCTAGGTTTACCCGCCCAGACCCCTTTCAGGTGGTCGGGCAGGGTTGAGTGACCTTTATGGAGAGTTTGATCCTGGCTCAGGACGAACGCTGGCGGCGTGCTTAACACATGCAAGTCGAGCGGTAAGGCCCTTCGGGGTACACGAGCGGCGAACGGGTGAGTAACACGTGAGCAACCTGCCCCTGACTCCGGGATAAGCGGTGGAAACGCCGTCTAATACCGGATACGACCCACCACCTCATGGTGGAGGGTGGAAAGTTTTTCGGTCAGGGATGGGCTCGCGGCCTATCAGCTTGTTGGTGGGGTAACGGCCTACCAAGGCGATTACGGGTAGCCGGCCTGAGAGGGCGACCGGCCACACTGGGACTGAGACACGGCCCAGACTCCTGCGGGAGGCAGCAGTGGGGAATATTGCGCAATGGGCGAAAGCCTGACGCAGCGACGCCGCGTGGGGGATGACGGCCTTCGGGTTGTAAACCTCTTTTACCACCAACGCAGGCTCCGGGTTCTCCCGGGGTTGACGGTAGGTGGGGAATAAGGACCGGCTAACTACGTGCCAGCAGCCGCGGTAATACGTAGGGTCCGAGCGTTGTCCGGAATTATTGGGCGTAAAGAGCTCGTAGGCGGCGTGTCGCGTCTGCTGTGAAAGACCGGGGCTTAACTCCGGTTCTGCAGTGGATACGGGCATGCTAGAGGTAGGTAGGGGAGACTGGAATTCCTGGTGTAGCGGTGAAATGCGCAGATATCAGGAGGAACACCGGTGGCGAAGGCGGGTCTCTGGGCCTTACCTGACGCTGAGGAGCGAAAGCATGGGGAGCGAACAGGATTAGATACCCTGGTAGTCCATGCCGTAAACGTTGGGCGCTAGGTGTGGGGACTTTCCACGGTTTCCGCGCCGTAGCTAACGCATTAAGCGCCCCGCCTGGGGAGTACGGCCGCAAGGCTAAAACTCAAAGGAATTGACGGGGGCCCGCACAAGCGGCGGAGCATGTTGCTTAATTCGACGCAACGCGAAGAACCTTACCAAGGTTTGACATCACCCGTGGACCTGCAGAGATGTGGGGTCATTTAGTTGGTGGGTGACAGGTGGTGCATGGCTGTCGTCAGCTCGTGTCGTGAGATGTTGGGTTAAGTCCCGCAACGAGCGCAACCCTTGTTCCATGTTGCCAGCACGTAATGGTGGGGACTCATGGGAGACTGCCGGGGTCAACTCGGAGGAAGGTGGGGACGACGTCAAGTCATCATGCCCCTTATGTCTTGGGCTGCAAACATGCTACAATGGCCGGTACAATGGGCGTGCGATACCGTGAGGTGGAGCGAATCCCTAAAAGCCGGTCTCAGTTCGGATTGGGGTCTGCAACTCGACCCCATGAAGGTGGAGTCGCTAGTAATCGCGGATCAGCAACGCCGCGGTGAATACGTTCCCGGGCCTTGTACACACCGCCCGTCACGTCATGAAAGTCGGCAACACCCGAAACTTGTGGCCCAACCCCTTGTGGGAGGGAATGAGTGAAGGTGGGGCTGGCGATTGGGACGAAGTCGTAACAAGGTAGCCGTACCGGAAGGTGCGGCTGGATCACCTCCTTTCTAAGGAGTCTTTCACAGACCAGCGTTTTTCCTATGTGCTGGTCGGACTCGAAAGTGGACCCGCCGGGTTCCCTTGGTGGAACCGGTTGGGAGTGGCTTAGATGAGAATCGAACTTTGCCCCGGGCGACTAGAAGCGCCCGGGGGCGCGCTGTTGGGTGTCTGAGGAAGCAACCCTTGGGTTGGTTCCCGCGGACCGCCCCGGAGAACTCTTGTTCTGGTGGTGGGAGACGATGAGTCTTCTTGCTTCTGGTGTGAGTGGTGTTTGGGTATGCGGTTGGTGTTTTGATTTGTGAATAGTGNTCCCGGAGAACTCTCGGGTCGCCATGGTGAGGGAAGGTTGTTTCTTCCTGGTGGTGGGTTGAGTGGTGTTTGGGTATGCGGTTGGTGTTTTGATTTGTGAATAGTGTGCGCGAGCATCTTGTTATCTGTAGTGGCCAAGTGATAGTGGCATACGGTGGATGCCTTGGCACCAGGCGCCGATGAAGGACGTGGGAGGCCGCGATAGTCCACGGGGAGTTGTCAACCGAGCTTTGATCCGTGGGTGTCCGAATGGGGAAACCTAGCCCGAGTTGTGTCGGGTTGCCGCTGTCTGAATGTATAGGGCAGTTGGTGGTGACGCGGGGAAGTGAAACATCTCAGTACCCGTAGGAAGAGTAAACAACAGTGATTCCCTGAGTAGTGGTGAGCGAACGGGGAAGAGGCTAAACCGTGCGCGTGTGATAGACGGCAGTCGTTGCGTGTGCGGGGTTGTGGGGTGCATCTTTTCAGGTCTGCCGGCCTGGAGCGCTGATGGTTCTTCTAGCTGAATCCGTTGGGAAGCGGTACCGGAGTGGGTGAGAGTCCCGTAGGTGAAGGAAGAGTCTAGGTGTTGATGTTCTCCCGAGTAGCGCGGAGCCCGAGGAATTCCGTGTGAATCTGGCAGGACCACCTGCTAAGCCAAAATACGTCCTGGTGACCGATAGTGCACTAGTACCGTGAGGGAAAGGTGAAAAGTGCCCCGGTGAGGGGTCGTGAAATAGTACCTGAAACCGTGTGCTGTCAAGCCGTCAGAGCTGACTTTCGGGTTGGTGATGGCGTGCCTTTTGAAGAATGAGCCTGCGAGTCATGGTGTGTGGCGAGGTTAACCCGGGTGGGGTAGCCGTAGGGAAACCGAGTCTGAAGAGGGCGTTGAGTCGCATGCTGTGGACCCGAAGCGGGGTGATCTACCCATGTCCAGGGTGAAGCGGGGGTAAGACCTCGTGGAGGCCCGAACCCACCAGGGTTGAAAACCTGGGGGATGAGGTGTGGGTAGGGGTGAAAGGCCAATCAAACTCCGTGATAGCTGGTTCTCCCCGAAATGCATTTAGGTGCAGCGTCGCGTGTTTCTTGCTGGAGGTAGAGCTACTGTTTGGCTGATGGGCCCGACAAGGTTACTGACGTCAGACAAACTCCGAATGCCGGTGAAGTGAAGCGCGGCAGTGAGACTGCGGGGGATAAGCTTCGTAGTCGAGAGGGAAACAGCCCAGATCATCAGCTAAGGCCCCTAAGCGTGTGCTAAGTGGGAAAGGTTGTGGAGTTGCTGAGACAACCAGGAGGTTGGCTTAGAAGCAGCCATCCTTTAAAGAGTGCGTAATAGCTCACTGGTCAAGTGGTTCTGCGCCGATAATGTAGCGGGGCTAAAGCACACCGCCGAAGCTGTGGAGCCCAGTCGTTTGGCTGGGTTGGTAGGGGAGCGTCGTGCATCCGGTGAAGCTGCCGAGTGATCGTGTGGTGGAGGGTGTGCGAGTGAGAATGCAGGCATGAGTAGCGAAAGCAACGTGAGAAACGTTGCCGCCGATTGACTAAGGGTTCCTGGGGCAGGTTAATCCGCCCAGGGTGAGTCTGGACCTAAGGCGAGGCCGACAGGCGTAGTCGATGGATAACGGGTTGATATTCCCGTACCCGTGCACGAGCGTCCAGTATCGAGGCGACGGATGCTAACCACGCTGGATGCCTAGGGTCCCTTCGGGGAGCTTGGGTTTTCTGGTCTGGGAACCGATGTTGTAGTAGGTAAGTGATGGGGTGACNCCTTCTTCGACCTTCGGGTTGGGGTTGGTTTCTGGTCTGGGAACCGATGTTGTAGTAGGTAAGTGATGGGGTGACGCAGGAGGGTAGCTCTACCCGGCGGTGGTTGTCCGGGGGTAAGCGTGTAGGCTGGTGTGTTGGTAAATCCGCATGCCGTGTGGCTGAGACGTGATGCCGAGCCGTTTTTGGTGAAGTGAGTGATCCCATGCTGTCGAGAAAAGCCTCTAGCGAGTTCGTGTGTGGCCAGTACCCTAAACCGACGCAGGTGGTCAGGTAGAGAATACCGAGGCGTTCGGGTGAACCATGGTTAAGGAACTCGGCAAATTGTCCCCGTAACTTTGGGAGAAGGGGAGCCCTGTCTGGTGAAAGAGTTTTCCTCTGGAGCTGGGTGGGGTCGCAGATAGCGGGGGGAAGCGACTGTTTATTAAAAACACAGGTCCGTGCGAAGTCGTAAGACGCTGTATACGGACTGACGCCTGCCCGGTGCTGGAACGTTAAGAGGACTGGTTAGTGGGTTTCGGCCCGCGAAGCTGGGAATCTAAGCGCCAGTAAACGGCGGTGGTAACTATAACCATCCTAAGGTAGCGAAATTCCTTGTCGGGTAAGTTCCGACCTGCACGAATGGCGTAACGACTTCCCCACTGTCTCAACCATGGGCCCGGTGAAATTGCACTACGAGTAAAGATGCTCGTTTCGCGCAGCAGGACGGAAAGACCCCGGGACCTTCACTATAGCTTGACATTGGTGTTTGGGATGGTTTGTGTAGGATAGGTGGGAGCCGGTGAAGCTGTCACGCTAGTGGCGGTGGAGGCGTTGGTGAAATACCACTCTGACTGTTTCGGGCATCTAACTTTGGACCGTGATCCGGTTCGGGGACAGTGTCTGGTGGGTAGTTTAACTGGGGCGGTTGCCTCCTAAAGAGTAACGGAGGCGCCCAAAGGTTCCCTCAGCCTGGTTGGTAATCAGGTGTTGAGTGTAAGTGCACAAGGGAGCTTGACTGTGAGACGGACGTGTCGAGCAGGAGCGAAAGCTGGGACTAGTGATCCGGCACCGGCGTGTGGAAGCGGTGTCGCTCAACGGCTAAAAGGTACCCCGGGGATAACAGGCTGATCTTCCCCAAGAGTCCGTATCGACGGGATGGTTTGGCACCTCGATGTCGGCTCGTCGCATCCTGGGGCTGGAGTTGGTCCCAAGGGTTGGGCTGTTCGCCCATTAAAGCGGCACGCGAGCTGGGTTTAGAACGTCGTGAGACAGTTCGGTCCCTATCCGCTGTGCGCGTTGGAGACTTGAGAAGGGCTGTCCCTAGTACGAGAGGACCGGGACGGACGAACCTCTGGTGTGCCAGTTGTCCTGCCAAGGGCATGGCTGGTTGGCTACGTTCGGGAGGGATAACCGCTGAAAGCATCTAAGCGGGAAGCTTGCTTCGAGATGAGGTCTCCTGCCTCCTTTGAGAGGGTAAGACTCCCTAGAGACGATAGGGTTGATAGGCCGGGTGTGGAAGCCTTGTGAGGGG
>NZ_ANBC01000933.1 GCF_000341125.1 Nocardiopsis lucentensis DSM 44048
GGGACGGCCACCCCGACGGCGCGGTGCTCAGCCTGGACACCGGGCACGAGCGCGACTACGGGCACAACCCCTACGTCGGCTACGACGACCCCGACACCGACCCCTTCCTACTCGACACCGACGCCGACCCGCGCATGCCCGCCAAGGCGCGCGTGATCGGCATCGGCTCCGACGACACCGCGCTGGCCGTTCCCGTCGACCGCGCCCTGGCGTCGGGCGTGCTGGAGGTGGAGGTCGGCGGTGAGCCCGTCACGGTGTGGGCGAGCCCGGACACGGTCTCGGCTCTGGACGAGGCGGTGATCACCGAGGGTGACGAGGCCGCCGTCACCGGTGTGTTCCGACCGAGCCTGGACGGACGGGACCTGACCTTCACCGCCGACGGCGACGGCTTCACCGACGACCAGACCGGCAGGCGC
>NZ_ANBC01000934.1 GCF_000341125.1 Nocardiopsis lucentensis DSM 44048
AGCTCGAAGGCCGGCGGCTCACCCCGGTCGACCACCTGGACACCTTCTGGTTCGCCTGGGTGGGATTCAGCCCCGAGACCGAGATCCTGAGGTGACGATGCGAACCACCCCACCCGTCCGCCTGTCCGCGGCCGTGCTCGCCACGGCCCTGGGCCTGACTGCCTGCGCGGCGACCGAGTCCGAGCCCGGTCCCGGGACGACGGCCGAGGGGGAGCCGGAACGGGAGGCCGGATCCGCGTTCGACTTCGAGACACGGACCCTGGACGGGGACGCGCTCGGGGGCGAGGAGCTGCGCGGCGAACCGGTCGTCCTGTGGTTCTGGGCCCCCTGGTGCGTGGTGTGCCGATCCGAGGCGCCCGGCGTGCTGGAGGCCGCCGACCGCTTCGACGGCCAGGTGGAGTTCGTCGGCGTCGCCGGACGCGGGGAGGTCGACGAGATGCAGCGGTTCACCGCCGACACCTCCACGGACGGCCTGACGCACATCGTCGACGAAGACGGCGCCGTCTGGTCCGGTTTCGGCGTCGCCAGCCAGCCCGCGTTCGCCTTCCTGCGTCCGGACGGCACGTTCACCACCGTGACGGGCACCCTGGCCGAGGACGATCTGGACGACCGCGTGCGCACGGAGGTCCTGGCCGGGCGGGACGGCGGCTGATGGAACAGGTCCCCTACGCGATCGCGCTGACCGCGGGCGTGCTCGCGGTCCTCAACCCGTGCGGCTTCGCGATGCTGCCCGGGTACGTCGGTCTGCTGGTCTCCTCCAACGACGGACACCCCGATGGTCGGCTGCGGACACTCGGTCGGGCCCTGGCCACGACCGCCGCGATGACCGGCGGGTTTNNNNGCCGCTGGCGCTGTCGGTGGAACGGCACCTTCCCTGGGCGACCCTGGTGATCGGCGCCGCCCTGGTCGGGCTGGGGATCTGGCTGCTGGCCGGGCGCGAGGTCGGGATCCTGCTGCCGCGTCCCTCCCCCGGGCGTCCGACCCGTTCGCCGCGCTGGGCGGCGGTCTACGGCGCCACGTACGCGATCGCGTCGCTGTCGTGCACCGTCGCGCCGTTCCTGGCCCTGACCACGACCGCCACGGCCAGCGGTGGGGTTCTCGGCCTGGCCGGTGTGTTCGCCGTCTACGCGCTCGGGATGGCGCTGGTGGTCGGGGTCCTGACGGTCTCGGTCGCGCTGGCCCGTGACTCGGTGACCGCGCACCTGCGTCGTGCCCTGCCGTACGTGACGCGGGCGGGCGGTGCCCTGTTGGTGATGGCCGGGGCCTACGTCGCCTACTACGGCTGGTTCGAGCTGCGCGTCCTGGCGGGTGCGGCGGGAGGGGACCCGGTGGTGGACACCGTCGTGCGCTGGCAGGGCGAGCTGGCCCGGTTCCTCCAGGGGGCCGGTGCGCTCTGGCTCCTCGCCGCCCTGGCTGTACTGGTCCTGGTCGGGGTGGTCGGCGCGCTCCGGACACGGCGCTCACGCGCGTCGGATGGCGATCGCACTGCCAGGGAGGCGGACAGGTGAGGAGCCGATCCCCCTCACCACGTATGACACACCCCACCACCAGAAGCGGGAGGTCGCGCTTATGAGCAGGGAACGGACACTGGTGGTGATCGGCGGCGGAGCGGCGGGACTGTCCGCCGCGCGAACGGCCCGCTCCCTGGGGCACACCTCGTGCTGGTGACCCAAGGGCCTCCCGGAGGGGACTGCACGTTCACCGGATGTGTGCCGTCCAAGACGCTGATCGCTGCGGCGGCGGGGGTGAGGACTTCGCGACGGCGATGCGCCGGGTACGCGCCACGGTGGACCACGTCGCCGCGACCGAGGACGAGGCCACCCTCCGTGCGGAGGGGATCGAGGTCGTGCGCGGGCACGCCATGTTCCTCTCCCCCGACGCGATCGAGGTGAAGGGGGCGTCCTGCCCGCCGACCGCGTGGTCATGGCCACCGGAAGGACGCCCCTGGTCCCGGACGTCCCCGGGCTGGCGGACGTGGATCCGCTGACCAGCGACACCGTCTTCATACTGCGCGAACGGCCCCGCAGCCTGGTGGTCCTCGGCGCGGGTGGGACCGGCTGCGAACTCGCCTGGGCCTTCGCCCGGCTCGGCAGCGCCGTGACCGTGGTGGAGGCGGCCGACCGCCTACTACCGGCCGAGGACCCGGCGGCATCGGCGGTCATCACGGCGCGTTTCACGAACGATGGCGTCGTCGTCCGCACCGGGGTCAAGGCGGTGTGCGCGACGTCACGGGCAGGTACGCGCTCACCCACGCCGCCCCCTGCCGATGGCCGAGGTCGACCGCGCGATCACGGACGGCCGCACCGTCCGGCCGGTCATGGGTGCGCGCTGGTCGGACCATTCGTAGCCCGAGCAAGGCGCAATGCCCCAACGTCCCGCCGGAAAATCACCACCCGACCAGAAACCTACTCTTACGAGAGGGTAGAGTTGACCGGGAAGGGCGGACCTGCTTCCTCATGCTCATCGCTCTTCGCCGCGTGGCACGGGCGCGTACGGCTCCACTTCGACCTCGTGCCCGTGCCACCACCCCCCACGTGCGGGACCAACGCACGGTTTCCAGGAGGTACACCCCGTGCCCAGTCGAACGGACATCGCGGACCATCTGGAGGGCGCCTTCTCCTCCGGTCCGCTCAACCGCGGCCAGGTCATCAGCGCCGCCGGCCTGCAAGGCGCACCGGAAGCGGTGTTGAAGGCCCTGGGCGATCTGCCCGAGGGCTTCTACTCGAACCTGCGCCAGCTGTGGCCGCACCTGCCCGCGGTCCACCGCCCTCTCTGACCACCGCCGACCGGCCAAGATCCGCCGACGCGACGGATCTATTGGCCTGTTTCGGATCGCAGGAACCGCTCGCCACGTCGGCGCAGGGCACGGGTGACGGCAACGATGCGCGCACACTGGGGGCCGTGCCGCCCTGGGTGAGGGGATGGTCGTGGGCGATCGACGCGACCCCCTGTGAGATCCGGGTGATCCGGTTCAGTGGCGGCGAGAGCAGTCCCACCGGGAAGACCGGTACCGCCGCCCTCTGGGAGGGGTGTCCGGCCCGGCGGTCGCAGGGCCGGACCGGACACGATCAGTGGCGGCTCACGAGACGCTGACGTCAGTGCCAGCCATGGACTCCGCCGGGACCCGGGAGCCTCTCCTTCAACCAGGTCCACGATCCGTCGTTCTCGGTGAAGCGGCGGTGCAAGCTGCTGACATCGGTGAGGGGCACCGTCATGACCTCTCTCCAGGCACCGGCGGCTCGTTCCTCCAGGTAGAGGCTGTGGGCATCGGTGCGCGTCCGTGTCGCCTCCCGCGTGCGCTGGGAACCGTCGCGCAGGAGGATTCGGTAGTGCGTCATGCTGCTCCGTCGTCTCGCGTTCGAAGCGGTCCGATCTCCCTGACACCGATGAGCCGAGGGGGTGCCGGGGAGGGGGCGGGCCACCGCAACGAAACTCTACCCTCACGTGAGAGTAGAGACAAAGGGTCGGACTAGCGGGGCAGGATCAGGTCGCCCCCACCCGCCGAATCGTCACCCCGGCCGCTCGCGGCGGACCGGTACTGGCCCGGAACGGGTTTCTGCCGGTTGGCGCGGGCGAGTATCTCGGAGTCGCACATGGCGCACAGCGGCGTGTAGTGCAAGGAGGCGATCGACAACTGGGTCCCGCGCGAAATACCGCTTGAGCGCCTGCGGCCTCATGTGGACGTCCCCACCCCCGCACGTGGTGCAGGTGTAGGGGGTGTCACGGGCCCAGCGGGCACCGCAGGACTCACACCGAATGTGGATCTCCCCGTCGACGCGCTCGCCGGAGAGGTCCTCCTCTTCTCCGCAGCCCGGACAGGTCATCTGACGCGGCATACGCGACTCCTGGCGTACGGGCGCGCTACCGTAGCGCACCCACGACTCATCACCGAAGACATGACTCTAACGTTAGAGTAGGGTTAACGAGAAAGGGTGTCGCCATGCCTGGAGCGCACCACATGCAGATCGGCGAGGTCGCCGAGCGCACCGGCCTGTCCCTGCGCACGATCCGCTACTACGGTGAGGTCAAGCTCGTCGAGCCCTCGGCCCGTTCCCGCGGGGGCTTTCGCCTGTACACCGAGGCGGACGTTGACCGGCTGAACCTGATCAAGCGGATGAAGCCGCTGGAGTTCAGTCTGGAGGAGACCCGTGAGCTCCTGGCGGCCCTGGACCGGCTGAGCGCCCAGGACACGGACCCGGAGGAACGGACGGCGCTGAGCGAGCGGTTGGACGCGTTCGAGGCGGCCATCCAGGCGCGGTGCCGGGCTCTTCGGGAGCAGCTCGGGATGGCCGAGGAGTTCGCCGGTCAACTGCGTGCGCGGCGTTCCCGGCAGCACACCAGCACGTGAGAGGCCCGTGACAGGGGGAACGCAGTGACGACGACGGTTCCGGAGAAGACGGCGGCGGAGGTGTCCCGGGAGGCGGGGCGTCGGCGGACGTTCGCGGTGATCTCGCACCCCGACGCCGGTAAGTC
>NZ_ANBC01000935.1 GCF_000341125.1 Nocardiopsis lucentensis DSM 44048
GCCAGGGGCCCGTAGTGCATGGCGGCCAGGCGGCATCGGGACTGGATACCGTGCCCGAACCTCTCCTCCCCACCACGCACACGCACGGCGTCGCAGTCGGGGTCCCCGATGAGGACACGTACACGGACACCCTCTCCGGCCCGGTCCCGTAGGAGGTCGTTCCACCCGGGGATCTGTTCGTGGAGGAACAGTGCCGCGTACACCAGGATGTCGATCCACTCCTCGGCCGCCGCGAACATGCTCCGCCACTGCTCAACGGGTATTTCGGAGCGTTCCCGGTGGATGGCCACCAGATCCGACGCCGCAGTCGTCGTTCTCTCCCCGCGCCGTTCCAGTGCGGGCCAGAGTTCGTGGACGTCAACACCGGTCAGACGTGCCACGGCGTACGCGTTACGCCTATGCGGCACACGTCCGGTGCTGATCCAACGGGTCACGGTCTTGGGGTCGGTGCCCACACGCTCAGCCAGGGTCGCCACCGTGTGTCCGGACCGTTCAAGAGCAGCGCGCAGCCTTTCGTTAGGGGGCATGGGGACGTTTGTACCGCACCAGGACGTCCTCCGGAGTGTCCTTCGTGAGGTAGAGGCGTCCCCCAGGACACGGACAGACTGACGCCACCGGAAGTGACCCGAGCGAAGGAGCACGCTGTGACGCCAGACCATGTCTCACCCACCGCCGAGGCACCCGAGTCGGAATCCCCTCCCATCGTCGTCGACGCGGGAGACGCCGTGGAGTTGACCGAGGGGACCAGTAGCCGAAGCGGTAGCGAGGACAAACGCTACAAGTACCGGTAACCCGGTGCGCTGTCGGTGGTCGCGGGCCAGGCGAAAGGAAGCGCAAGGCGTGGAATGGTTCGGCGGAGTGGTCGCGACCACCGATACTCCCAGACCACGACCGCTCTCTCCCACATGGTCTCGAACGTTTCCGACTGGAGAGCTGTGGTCTGTGGGTTCTTGTACCAGAACCGCAGTGACCGTGGTCGAAATCGGGCCTGTGGTCGGGTCCGTGCTCGGCAGCCACACGGTGACCGAGGACCGTTTACGGGCGTGGCTGTCGGGGGACTGGCGTGCCGGTCCCCCAGCCTGGCCGGGGACCTACACGGTCGTCGTCGGTCACCCAGGAGGGGCAGTCGTGTTCACCGATCCCGTCCACGCACTGCCGATCCACTACTGCGAGACGGAGGGTTCGCTGGTATGGGCCTCCTCCAGTCGAGCCCTGTCGGGTCTCATCGGCGCCCAAGTGGACATGGCCTGGGTGTCGGATCTACTGACGGATCCGGCGGGACCGCAGCCGACACCACGAAGCCCCTTCCGAGGAGTACGGACTGTCGTTCCCGGACATCGTCTGAACGTACGCCGAGAGGGGTCGACCACGATTGGCCGGTGGTGGACGGCGCCCGAGAGCGCACCGCGGGCGCGGGCCACGCGGCTGTTCAGGAAGGCGCTGGAGGACGCTGTCTCGGTACGGTCCGCTCAGGCGGCTCACCTGTCCTGCGATCTGAGCGGAGGGCTGGACTCGACCACGTTGTGCCTGCTCGCCTCGGATCAGGTGACGGTAAACCGTCCTCTCACTGCCTGGACGGTCCACCCCGAGTCCAGGAGCCGCGGCGCGGACCTGGACCACGCGCGTGCGGCCCTGCGAGGGCATCCGGATGTGAGCCACACGCTGCTGCCCTTGGGTGAGGCGGAACTTCCCTATGGCGGTTTGGCCCGAGTTCCGGCGACCGACGAACCGGCTCCGTCGACCATCACCGCTGCCCGGCACGTCTTCGCCTACGAGCGGATCCGTACGACCGGAAGCACACTTCACATGACCGGCGACGGGGGAGACGCGCTGTTGATGCAGTCGCCGGAGTTCACTCTCAGGCTGGCCGCACGCGGCTCTGTGCTTCGCGCCCTCCGGGATCTGCACGGGTGGGCCAAGCTCGACCGGACAAGCCCGGTTCGCGTGCTGCGACGGCTGGCGCAGAGCGGTCACGAGCCCTGCCCTCACTGGCTCACCCAGAAGGCACGAGACATGGCCTTATCGAAACCTGCCCGTGGACCCGGTGACCTGCTGCATGGTGACGCGGAACTGCTGTCGCTGTGTGGCATCGGGCGTACCGCCCACGCTGACGCGCAGTTCGCCTCGGCCTTCGGGGTTCGTCTGGAGTCCCCCTTCCTGGACAGGGCGGTGGTGGAGGCCGCCCTGACTTTCCGGGTCGGGGATCGGGGATCACCCTGGAGCTACAAGCCCCAACTGGTGGAGGCGATGCGGGACCTCCTGCCCGAGGTGATCGCGCAGCGACGGACCAAGGGCGGCACGGACGCCGATCACCATCTGGGATTGCGCGCACACCTGGGAGAAGTGTCCGCCCTGCTCGACGGGTGGTTGGCGGGCCACGGCCTGATCGACCCGCAGGCGATCCGCGCCGAACTGCGCGCGGCGGCGACCGGTAGGGAAACACCGTGGGGACTGCTGGAGCCGGTGATCTCCGCCGAGATGTGGGGGCGCGCGGTCAAGGCGAACCCGCCACCGTCGTGGGTTCGGTCCTCCACACGACGGAAGGCGGAACGATGACCCGGCTACTCTCGGTCTCCCCCTCCCCGCACCTGCGGCTGGTCTGTTTTCCGTCGGCATGTGTCGTCCTGGATCTGGAGCAGGGATCGGTGACGCTGTTGTCCGAGGAGGCGGCGTGGATGATCACTTGCTTGGACGCCGCGAAGGGTGAGGCATCGGCGCTTCGCCTCTCCGCCCGCGAGGAACCCGTACTGGCGGAGTTGGTGAGCGCCGGAGTTCTGCGCGAAGGCGAGACCCCGAGTTCCTGGGAGTGTGTTCGGCGGGGCGCCCCATCATCACCCAGTTGGGGAACCCGTGACAGCCCCGCCGCGCTCTCGCCGATCCCCCGGGCTCCCCTGCGCTGGTACGTCCTCGGAGTCCTCGCACTCCTCGTCGTCCTGAGCGGTGGCCTGGGTAACCGGCGGAACACGTTCACCCACGTCCGACTCTTGACACGTCCGAGGTCGACGGGTCTCCCCGACCACGGCACCGCGACGGAGGCCGCACACGCTGTACGGGCGGTGGGCCGCCTGCTGCCGTTGCGCGTGGCATGTTGGGAGGAAGCCGCGGCGACCACCGTCGCCCTGCGCTGGGCCGGGTACCGGGCCTCCTTCCGGCACGGAGCGGCCACCGACCCCGTGCGGTTGCACGCCTGGGTCGAGGTCGGCGGCCGACCGGTCGCCGAGTCCGACGACATCACCGACTACACACCCTTCGAGGAGTCCCGTGAGTGACATCGCCGAACCGGTTCTGTGGGCCGAGGCCGAGGGCGTCGCCCTGGGAGCGCTACGAGCCGACCTGGCCCGCGAGTACTGGCGTTGGGAGAGCGATCCGGGTGCCGTGCTCGGCTACGGGCGGCAGGTCCCCGAGAGCCCCGAGTCCCGGGCCGAAGGGCTGGAGCACCAACTACGGGGAGCACCCGACCAGGCGCGCTTCACCGTCTACGATCTGAGGTCGAAGACGCCGCGTCCCTGCGGGCTGGCCAGTCTGCTCATCGACCACCAGGTGCGCACCGCGGAGTTCGTCCTCGTGATCGCCCCGGAGGCCAGGGGGCAGGGTGTGGGCACCACGGCGACGCGGTTGACGCTGGACTACGCCTTCCACGTCATCGGGCTGGAGATGGTCTGGCTCAAGGTCCTGGAGCCCAACACCGCCGGACGCAACGCCTACGCCAAAGCGGGGTTCCGGGAGGTCGGCACCATGCGCAGCGCCGGGCAGTGGAAGGGACACCGCTGCGGCGAGGTGGTCATGGACGCCCTCCCCAAGGACTTTCCCGGACCCTCATCGGTACTGGCGGACACGGAGGACTGAGGGATCGGACGGCGGTGAAGGGTTCCGCTCAGGAACGTGCAAGCGCTGGTTCGAGTCGGCGGTGGCCGGTGGGACTCGTCATGGGAATGTGCTTTCGGGTAAAGCACAACAGCGGACCCCAGGTCAGACTGAGGGCTGCTGCTTTGGTCGTCCGCGCGGTAGAGGGAGTTGTACAGCGTCGTGGAGTGCGC
>NZ_ANBC01000936.1 GCF_000341125.1 Nocardiopsis lucentensis DSM 44048
CTACGCCTCCCACACCAGCCACGTCGAACACATCCAGGATGAGCTGACCACCGCCCTGGCCGACATCACCCCCAAGGCCCCGCGCATCCCGTTCCACTCCACCGTGGAACCGGAACCCTCCTTCGACGCCGGGTACTGGTACCGCAACCTGCGCCAGACCGTGCAATTCACCTCGACGGTCACCACCCTCCTCCGCCAAGGCCACACCCGCTTCATCGAGGCCAGCGCCCACCCCGTCCTCACCCACCCCATCGAACACACCGCCGAAACCCACGACCTGACAGCCCACACCACCGGCACCCTGCGCAGAGACGACGACACCCCCACCCGCCTACTCACCTCCCTGGCCACCACCTGGACCCACGGCACCCCCCTGAACTGGACCCACCTCACCCCCACCGGCCACACCACCCCCCTGCCCACCTACCCCTTCCAACACCAACACCACTGGCTCACCCCCCAACCCACCCACACACCCACACCCACGCCCACCACCGGACCCGACACCTGGCGCTACCGCACCACCTGGAAACCACTCCCCGAAGTCACGGCTCCGACGCTCTCCGGCCACCACCTGCTCGTCGTCCCCTCCGATCTCGACGCCTCGATCGTCGATGAGGTCACGCACGCCCTGTCCGAGCGTGGCGGTTCCGTCGACCGGGTCGACGTTCCGCTCGGTACAGAGCGCGACGAGTTCGCCCAGGTCCTCTCCCCTCACCTGGGCACCGACGACGACCACGCCGTATCCGTCGTCTCACTGGTCGGTCTGGCGGAGTCCCTGGACACGGTCACGACGTCGATCTCCCTCATCCAGGCGATCACCGACGTGTCCCCCCAGAGCACCCGGGTATGGGCGCTGACCAGGGAGGCCGTCGCGGTCTCCCCCGGTGAGAGCCCCCAGGACGAGGGGGCCCAGCTGTGGGCTTTCGGCCGTGTCGCCGCCCTCGAGCTGCCCGACGTCTGGGGTGGTCTGATCGACCTCCCCGAGCGGCCCGGCCCGCGGGACCTCGCCCGCGCGGTCACCGTGCTCGGCGGTGGGGACGAGGACCAGGTGGCGATCCGGCCCTCAGGTGTCTACGGGCGCAGGACGGCCCGGATGGCACCGACGAACGCCGCCCCCTGGCGGCCGTCCGGCACGGTGCTGATCACCGGAGGCATGGGAGCCATCGGGCGGCGTCTGGCTCGCAGGCTGGCCGCCGAGGGGGCCGAACGCCTCGTCCTGACCGGCCGTCGGGGCGCGAACGCCCCCGGCGCGGCGGAACTGGCCGAGGAGCTGCGGGGCCACGGCTGCGAGGTCATCCATGCCGCCTGCGACGTGGCCGACCGCTCGGAGCTCGGCGCACTGATCGCCGCCCACCCCCCGAACGCCGTCTTCCACAGTGCCGGGGTGTTGGATGACGCCCTGATCGATACGTTGTCGGCGGAGAGCTTCGACGCCGTGCACCGTCCGAAGGCCCTCGGGGCGACGCTGCTGCACGAGCTCACCGAGGATCTGCCGGACCTGGACGCCTTCGTCCTCTTCTCCTCCGTCACCGGGGTCTGGGGCAACGGCGGCCAGGGAGCCTACGCCGCGGCCAACGCCGCGCTGGACGCCCTGGCCGAGCGCCGCCGCGCCGCCGG
>NZ_ANBC01000937.1 GCF_000341125.1 Nocardiopsis lucentensis DSM 44048
AACCCCGAGGCCGCCATCGACGCCCTCCTGCGCTCCATTCCCGGCGGCGACGCGGTCACGGCCATCGTCGACGTCGACTGGGAACGGTTCGCTCCCGCGACGTCGGCGGTCCGGCCCAGCACCCTGTTCGACTCCGTTCCGGAGGCCGTGGAGGCGTTGGCGGACACGACCGCCGCGCCCGGCGCCGAGGACGACTCATCCGAGCTGTCACGTCGGCTGTCCACCCTGGCGGAGCCGGAGCGACTGCGTACACTCGTGGAGCTCGTGCGCGCGGAAGCGGCGTTCGTCCTCCGTCATCCGAACACCGACGCCATCGGCGCCGAACGTGCCTTCAAGTCAGTGGGTTTCGATTCGCTGACCGCCGTCGAACTGCGCCACCGGCTCAACGCGGCCACCGGTCTGAAGCTGCCCTCCACGGTCGTCTTCGACCACCCCACGCCCACGGCGATCGCCACGCTCCTGCTCGGTCTTCTGGTCGACGACGGCACGGAGGGCCCGGCGGACACTCCGCCGGTTCCGGTGGGTCGCACCATGGTCGACGACGATCCGGTGGTGGTCGTCGGTATGGCGTGCCGGTACCCCGGCGGCGCGGACACGCCCGACGCCCTCTGGGAACTGGTGGCCGGTGAGCGCGATGTGATCGGCGACGCGCCCACCGACCGGGGATGGGACCTGGACTCGCTCTACGACCCCGAACCCGGCACCCCCGGCAAAACCTACGTCCGCCAAGGCGGCTTCCTCCACGACGCCGCAGACTTCGACCCCGACTTCTTCGGCATCTCACCCCGCGAAGCCACCGCCATGGACCCCCAACAACGCCTGTTGCTGGAAACCTCCTGGGAAGCCATCGAACGCGCGGGCATCGACCCCCACACCCTCCACGGCACCCCCACCGGCGTCTACACCGGCGTGATGTCGCAGGAGTACGGGCCTCGGCTCTACGAACCGTCGCAGGGTTACGACGGTTATCTGCTCACAGGCACCACGACCAGCGTGGTGTCGGGTCGGATCGCTTACGCGCTGGGGCTCGAGGGTCCCGCGTTGACCGTGGACACGGCGTGCTCGTCGTCCCTGGTCGCGCTGCACATGGCCGCCCAAGCGCTCCGCCAGGGCGAATGCGACCTCGCCCTGGCCGGAGGTGTCACCGTCATGGCGGCTCCCGGTCTGTTCGTGGAGTTCTCCCGGCAGCGTGGCCTGTCTCCCGACGGGCGGTGCCGTGCCTTCAGTGACGAGGCCGACGGCACCGGATGGGCCGAGGGCGCCGGGATGCTACTCGTGGAACGGCTCTCCGACGCCCAACGCAACGGACACCCCGTCCTGGCCCTCATCCGAGGATCAGCCGTCAACCAGGACGGCGCCAGCAACGGCCTGACCGCACCCAACGGCCCCGCCCAACAACGCGTCATCCGCCAAGCCCTGGCCAACGCCGGACTCCGACCCACCGACATCGACGCCGTCGAAGCACACGGCACCGGCACCCGCCTGGGCGACCCCATCGAAGCCCAAGCCCTCCTGGCCACCTACGGACACGACCGCGACCCCCAGCAACCCCTCTACCTCGGCTCCCTCAAATCCAACATCGGCCACACCCAGGCCGCCGCCGGAGTCGGCGGGGTCATCAAGATGATCCAGGCCCTGCGCCACGGTCAACTGCCCAAAACCCTGCACGCCGACACCCCCACCACCCACGTCGACTGGTCCACCGGAGCCGTCCGACTCCTCGACCAGGCCCAACCCTGGCCCGAGAACGACCGGCCTTCCCGAGCCGGTGTGTCCGCGTTCGGGGTGAGCGGCACCAATGTGCACCTGATCCTGGAGCAGGCCCCCGCGTCCGCTCCCGCCGAGGCTCCCGACGCGACGACACAACCTTCTGGTCCTGTTCCTGTGTTGTTGTCGGGTCGGACCCCCAAGGCGTTGACCGACGCCGCCTCCCGGCTCGCCGACACCATCGACCACAACCCAGGAATGAGCCTGGGCGACATCGCCCACACGATGGCCCGCCGCACCACCTTCGACCACCGCGCCACCGTCCTGGCCCACACCACCGAAGAACTCAACAAGCGCCTACGCGACCTCTCACACGGAGAACCGAACCCCGCCGTCATCACCGGCACCAACACCGACGGCAAACAGGTCCTGGTCTTCCCCGGCCAGGGCACCCAGTGGACCGGCATGGCCGCACACCTCCTGGCCGACCAGCCCGCCTTCGCCCAACGACTCCACGAGTGCGCGCGTGCCCTGGCCCCCCACACCGACTGGGACCTCATCACCGT
>NZ_ANBC01000938.1 GCF_000341125.1 Nocardiopsis lucentensis DSM 44048
CTGCCCGTGGATGTGCGGCGGCGGATCTCCGCCCTGGCCCGCACCCCCCGCCTCCTCATCGCCTGCGACTACGACGGCGCCCTCACCCCGGCCGGGGACACCCCCGACCCCGACGACTCCGCCCGCCCGCACCCCCTGGCCGTGCGGGCCCTGCGCGAGCTGGCCGACCTGCCCGCCACCACCTGCGCCGTCATCTCCTCCCGCCCCCTGACCAGCCTGGCCACCCTCTCCCGCCTGCCCGCCGAGATCCACCTGGTCGGCGCCCACGGCACCGAACCCGACACCGCCCTGCACACCCACCCCTCGAACAAGCCCACCGCCCTGCAGGCCCTGCGCGAACACGTCGAGGCCACCGCCACCTGCTACATCGGCGGCGGCGACGGCGAGGAAGACGTCTTCGCCCACCTGACCGGCCCCGACGCCGGCATCCGGGTCGGGGAGGGACTGACCGTGGCCGCCCACACCATCCCCGACACCCCCACCGCCGCCCTGTTCCTGGCCGCCCTGGTCACCGAACGCCGCGCCTGGACCTTCGGGGAACGCCCCACCCCCATCGAACGCCTGTCCCTGCTGTCCAACCAGACCTCGGTCGCCCTGGTGGGCCCCGACGCCCGCCTGGCCTGGCTGTGCCACCCCGAACCCGACTCCGGCGCGCTCTTCGCCGAGATCCTGGGCGGCCGGTCGGCGGGGACCTTCGCCCTGGCCCCCGCCCACGGCGGTCAACCCCTGGGCCAGCGCTACGAGCCGGGCACCATGACCGTGCACACCCGCTTCGCGGGCCTGCACGTCACCGACTACCTCGCCCACCCCACCCAGCGGGGCCGCACCGACCTGGTCCGGGTCCTGTCCGGCACCGCCCCCGCCCGCGTGGAGTTCGCCCCCCGCCCCGACTTCGGCCGCACCCCGGTCCGGTTGCGCGCCCACACCGACGGTCTGGTGGTCCAGGGCGCCGACTTCCCCATGGTGCTGCACGCCCCCGGCGTGCGATGGGCCATCGACCACGACGGCGTCCACGACACCGCCCGCGCCACCGTCCACCCCACCAGCGAGCACCCGGTGGTGCTGGAACTACGCCTGGGAACGGCTGACCTGTCCGCGGCGCCGGTGGCCGAGCCCGACCGCCGACGGGCGGTGCGTGACCACTGGGCGGGCTGGTTGGACACCCTGACGTTGCCGGTGGCCGCCCGGGAGCTGGCCGCGCGTTCGGCGCTGACGTTGCGGGGGTTGTGCACCCCCTCGGGTGGGGTGATGGCGGCGGCCACCACCTCCCTGCCCGAGGAGATCGGGGGGGTGCGTAACTGGGACTACCGGTACTGCTGGCTGCGGGACGGGGCGCTGACCGTGCGGGCTCTGGTGTCGCTGGGCTCCACGGCCGAGGCGGACGCGTTCTTGGACTGGGTGCACCGGGTGGTGGCCACGTTGCCCTCGCCGGAGTTGTTGCGGCCGTTGTACACGTTGGCCGGGACGGACCTGGGCCCGGAGGAGACCATCGAGTCCCTGGCCGGGTACGCCGGGTCGCGTCCGGTGCGGGTGGGCAACGCCGCCGACCACCAGGTGCAGCTGGACGTGTTCGGGCCCGTCGTCGAGCTCATCGCGGATCTGGCCCACCGGCGGGGGGTGCTGGCCGACCGGGACTGGGAGCTGGTGCGGTCGATGGCCGAGGCGGTCGCCCGCCGTTGGCACGAGCCCGATCACGGGATCTGGGAGGAGCGGGACGAGCCCCGCCAGCGGGTGTACTCCAAGGTGATGTGCTGGGTCACCCTCGACCGGGCGGTGCGGCTGGCGGACCGGTTCGGTCGGGTGGTGGACCCCGTGTGGGGGCCGTTGGCGGCCGATATCGCCGCTGAGGTGGTGGCCAAGGGGTGGAACGAGTCGGTGGGGGCCTACACCACCGCCTATGAGGGTGAGGATCTGGACGCGGCGTCGTTGCACATCGGCCTGTCGGGGTTGTTGGATCCGGCCGATGAGCGGTTCCAGGCGACGGTGACCGCGGTGGAGGCGGGGTTGCGGCAGGGGCCGACGGTGTACCGGTACCGGCGCGATGACGGGTTGCCGGGGGGTGAGGGTGGTTTCCATCTGTGTACGGCGTGGTTGATCGAGGCGTATCTGCTCACGGGGCGTGGGGTGGAGGCCGAGGAGTTGTTCGCGCATCTGGTGGAGCGGGCGGGGCCGACGGGGTTGATTCCCGAGGAGTTCGATCCCGGCTCGGAGCGGGCGTTGGGCAATCATCCGCAGGCGTATTCGCATCTGGGGTTGATCCGCTGCGCCCAACTCCTCGACCGACACCGATGACCCTCGACCGAGGTCGGCCACGGGGCCACCCGGCCCCGGACCCCTCCCGGGTTCCCGGTCTCCTCCCGGATCAGGGCCGCCGGTCGCCCACGGAACGCCGCGCCGCCGTTCCCCGGCGCCCCTGACCGCCGCGCGGGACGTGACCGTCCCGCGACCCGCGCGGCCCTTTCCCCGAGGCCCGCCCCGGGTCTCACCCCGAGCGGCGCAACCGCCACGCCCGGGGCTGGTCCTGATCGTGCGGGACACCCAGTTCGGCGAAGCGCGACCGCACCCGCGCGCCGCCGAGCTTTCCCCGCTCCAGGTGGATGGTGCCGCCGGTCGCCTCCACTGCGTGCCGGACGATGTCCAGTCCGAGCCCGGTCGATCCGCCGCCGCTGGCACCGCGCCGCAACGCCCCGGCGGGGTCGGCGAACCCGGGACCCGCGTCCTCCACGATCAGCGTCACCCACCCCGCGTGGCACACCACCGTGACCGCGAACGGGCCGCCCGCCGGGGTGTACCGGAACACGTTGCCGACCAGGGCGTCCAGCACCGCGGTACAGTCCTCGCGCGACAGTCCGACCCGGGCGGGCGCCTGGGGAAGACTGACCTCCACGTCCCGCCCCTGGTCCGAGGCGAGCAGGGACCAGAACCCCATCCGGTCCCGGACCGCCTCGGCGAGGTCGCACTCACGCGGCCCCGTCTCGTCCACGGGGCGGACGTTGCGGATGATGTCGTCCACGTCCTGCTCCAGCGCGCCGACCGCCTCGCGGATCCGGTCCCCCTCCGGCCCAGGCAGGGTTTCGGTGTCCAGGCGCAGCGCCGTCAACGGGGTCCGCAGCCGGTGTGAGACGTCCGCGGCCATCTCCCGCTCCCGGTCCAGGAGACCCTGGACCCGGTCGCCGATCGCGTTGATCGACTCCCCCAGCACCACCAGGTCACGGGGGCCGCGCACGCGGACCCGGGCGTTCAGCCGTCCCTCACCGATCGCCACGGCCGTCGCCGCGAACGCGCTCAGGGCCTGTCGCGCGGGGCGGCTGAGCCGGTCGGCGAGGGCCACCGCGCCCGCGACCGACAGCGCCGCCACCAGGATGAGGGCCGCCACGGTGCGACCGAGTTCCGCGATCACCTCGCCGCGCGGCACGTACACCTCGACGACGGCGTCTCCCCCGGCCGGGGCGGGCGCCGGGAACAGGTACGCGGTGCCGCCCTCCACCCGCACCTCACCGGACTCCCGGGCGCCCCTGCGCCCCTCGGCGTCCTCGGGCCGCGCGTGACTCGAACCGACCGTCGTCCCGCCCGGCAGGTGCACGGCCAGGTTCCCGCGTTCCCCGGCGGCGGTGGCGGCCACCGCCGCGCGCAGCACGTCGGAGTCGGCCCCGGCCCCGACCACC
>NZ_ANBC01000939.1 GCF_000341125.1 Nocardiopsis lucentensis DSM 44048
CGTTGCGGCGGAGTTGGCGGGCGGCCTTACGAGTCCAGGTCTGCATGGGACCCAGGTCACACCTTCACTACGGTGCGCACACCCCCGATAGCACTGCTGTGCACGCTCGCGCCATCCTGTGCGATATGGGTCGCACATTCGGCAGGATCCTGACTGAAGCCATGGCCACCGCCGGAATCAGCAACAAGGAACTCGCGTCACGCTTCCACGTGGACCGGTCCACGGTGTCCCGCTGGCGTCATGACCGCAACCTGCCCGACCGTGCTCTGGTCGAGCAGATCGACACGGCCTTGGATATCGGAGGTCACCTCGTCCGCGCGTGGCAGGTCCAAACAACGGGGTCGCTTATCGCGGACTGGCGCAAGTCCGAACCCGAACTCGACCGGGCGGCCCGTGTGATCGAGATGTTGTCCCCCAACTACGTGCCCGGACTGTTGCAGTGCCCCGTGTACATCGAGCACGTACTTCGGGAGTGCGTCTACCCGGGCGGTGATGACGACATCCGGCGAGAGGTGGGGCGCAAGAGCCGTCGTTACCCGACTCTGCGGGCGACGTCCGATCCCTTGGTCGTGGCGGTGTTCCCCGTCGTGGGCCTGCTCGGTGTCCCGGTCCCTGTGCGTGTCGCGCAGGTGAACCACCTGGTGAAGGCGATCGACTGCGGGCGATTGATCGTTCACCTGTTGCCCGAGAACACCATGGCGACCACAGTCGCGCCGTTGACGGTCTACCACCTGACGGACGGCGGTACGGCCGCGATCGGTGATGGTGTGAGCGGCATGTTGGACTACAGCACGCCGGGCAAACTTCCGTTCATGGTCGAGCGGATGAAACGGGCCTTGGGGTGGGCACTGCCGCCCGACCAGTCCCGCACCCTCATGGAAGGAATGATCCATTGAACGAGTGGCACAAGTCGAGCTACAGCTCGACCGGACCCGAGTGCGTCGAGGTCAGAGAGCACGAGGCCGGGGCGGACGTTCGCGACACCCAGAACCGGGAGTCGGGGCATCTGTCCCTCCCCGCGAGTGAGTGGGCGGCGCTGCTGGCGTCCGTGACGCGGTAGGACCCCAGGGCAGAGCGGGACCCCGGGCAGGACTGGTGCCCGGGGTTTCCACATAAGTGCGTACGCACTGGTCCTCTCGTCACCAGGGCCGCGGGGACCCTCTGCTCGATCGGGCGGGGCATCCTCGCCGTCGCACGGGACATCCCGACCCGTGTGCGGGTCAGGCCCGGTGCTCCCAGGAACCAGCCCCGGATCGGACGACGCACACACCGCACTGCGCATCGACATCCAGTGAGAACGCGTCCAGAGGGGGCCAGGCCGCCCCGTCCAGCGCCGCGTAGGCGGCCGTGAAGGCCTCCAGTGCCGTGGTCCCACCGCTGCCGGTGACCGAGCCGTCCGGCCAGATCCACGCCCAGCTCTGGGAGTCCCCCACGGCGACCAACCTCGCCCGCCCGTCCTTCCATGGCCGTCCGCCCATGGCGACGTGAATGCCGGGGCAGGCCAGTACGAGTCGGGTCAGCAGATCACGACCGAGCAGATCATCTGAGCCGAGAGGGAAGGTGCCCTCCCTCTCGGGTTCCTGACCGACTCCGGGGAAGGACGGTCCCCCCTGGCGCTGGGTGCGGTCCCGCATGAACATCGCGTCACGCACCACGGGGCCCGAGGCACTGGCCCGGCCCGTCTTGCGCAGGGCCGCGATCGGGGTCGGTCCGCCTTCGGTGTAGGGCGCCCAGGGCGCGACGAGTGTCGAACCCTCATCGAGGCAGTCCAACCAGGGGAGGGGGAGGCGTCGGACCGCGCACGTGGCGATGACCACGTCGAAGACCGTGCCCGGTGGCGGCTGCGTGCCGTGGACGACGTCCACCCGGGTTCCGGCGAGCAGCTTACGGGCACGGGAGGCCACGCCGGGGTCGATCTCCAGCGACGTGACCGAACCAGTCGGGCCGACCAGGGAATCCAGGATGGCGGCGTTCCATCCGGTTCCCGTGCCGATCTCCAGCACCCGCACCCCGGGGGAGACGTTCGCCGCCTCGATCATGTCCGCCATCACCTGCGGTGCCGAGGACGACGAAGAGGGGGTGTTGACCAGGCCACTGCCTCCGTCGTTGGCCTGGGTGACGACGAAGCCGTCCGAGTAGACGCACTCCACCCAGCGCCGCGGATTCTGCTTACGCGGTACCGGAAGCCCCTGCACATCCGGCCATATGAGATCGGGGATGTAGTGGTGGCGGGGGTGGTCGGCGAACGCGGCGCGAATGGTTTCGGTGGTGTCCAGGCGCTCGACGAGCCGGGCGTGCAGGTCGTCCAGGTCCGTCACTTCTCCCCCGTTCCGTTGCAGTCGCCACAGGTGATGACCTCCTTGTCGGACCAGGGGCCAGATCCGTCCCCACCGGCGACGATCGTTCCTTCACCATTGCATGCCGCGCACTTGGCCATGGGGGTTCCCTCTCTGAAGAAAGGCGGGGTGACCAGTGTTTACCCCGCGTATGGATTCGATTCCTTGGTGTGTCCGGATGCGGCCACGGGTGCAGGACCCGGTGGCTTTCTGGTTCGGAGCCGCCTCCGGGAGGCAGGGGCGTCCACCAGCGCCTGGTTGGCCTCGGAGTGCCGCATCCCGTACTGGCGGGTGAGGTGGGTGTGGCAGA
>NZ_ANBC01000940.1 GCF_000341125.1 Nocardiopsis lucentensis DSM 44048
TGACAGCGGACAGTAGATACTCCCCATAGGCGGCCACTTAAGGCCCCGCCCACGGCCACGACACTCCCCACTGATGGCCAGATACCTCCCCGCCTGACCAGGACAAACACCGGTCGGCGAGGGTTGACCGGGTGAAGAGCAGCAGGGAGATCATGGAAATCCTGGAGGCCTACGACCTCACCGGGAGTTACCGGGCGGCGGCCGAACTGGCCGGGTGCGACCACCACACCGTCGCCCGCTACGTCAAACTCCGCGAGACCGGCCAAAGCCCCGAGCAGCGCACCCACCGCGCCCGCCCCATCGACGACTACCTCGACAAGATCGAGGAACTCGTCAACCGCTCCCAAGGCAGGGTCCGCGCCGATGTCGTCCACCGGCGCATCACCGCGATGGGCTTCACCGGCGGCGAGCGCACCACCCGGCGGGTGGTCGCCCAGGTCAAGGACCGCTACCGGGCCGGGAAACGGCGGGTGTTCCGGCCCTGGATCCCCGAACCAGGCCTGTGGATGCAGTGGGACTGGGGAGAAGGCCCCAAGATCCGGGGGCGGCGCACCCACCTGTGGTGCGCCTGGCTGGCCTGGTCCCGCTACCGCGTGATCATCCCGGTCTTCGACAAGACCCTGCCCACCGTGGTCGCCTGCCTGGACGCCACCCTGCGCCGACTCGGCGGGGTGCCCGCCTACGCCCTCACCGACAACGAGAAGACCGTCACCGAAGCCCACATCGCCGGGATCGCGGTCCGCAACCCCGAGATCGTGCAGGTCGCCCGCCACTACGGGATGACGATCCGCACCTGCGTCCCGGCCGACCCGCAGACCAAGGGCGGATCGGAGGCCACAGTGCGCATCGCCAAGGCCGACCTGGTGCCCACCGACGTCAACCTGGCCGAGGGTTTCCGCACCTTCGGCGACCTGGAAACCGCCTGCCGCGCCTTCACCGACCAGGTCAACGACCGGATCCACCGGGAAACCCGCCGCCGTCCCACCGAAGCGTTGGCCGAGGAGCGCACCCGGCTGCACCCGCTGCCCGCCGAACCGTTCACCATCGCGTTTGGCACCACAAGGCGGGTCAATTGGGACAGCACGATCTCGGTGGAGGGGGTTCGCTACTCCGTCCCCCACCACCTGGTCGACACCCGTGTCTGGGCCCGCTTCCACGGCGAGGAGCTGATCGTCACCGCCGTCGGCGAACGCGGCCCCGAGGAGGTGGCCCGCCACGGGCGCTCCACCCCGGGCAACCCGAGCATCAGCGACGACCACTACCCCGAGCGGGGCGACAAGGAAGGCGACCGCACCCCCAGAGCCCACAGCGCCGAGGAGGCCGCGTTCCTGACCCTGGGGCCCGGAGCCGCGTCCTGGCTGGTCGAAGCCGCCTCGGTGGGCACCCGCCGGATCAAGCCCAAGATGGCCGAGGCCGTCGCTCTGGCCAAGCTGCACACTCCGGCCGAGGTTGACCGGGCGCTGGGGACCGCGGCGATCGCGGGCCGGTTCGCCGAGAACGACCTGATCGCCATCTTGGCCCACCAGGCCGGACGCCCTGCCGCCGAGCCCACCCGCGCCAGCGAGGACCACAGCCTGCAGCCGGGCACCTCGGCCTGGTCCTCCTTCGGCCTGCCCCGCGACGACGAGAGCGAGCAGTGATGAGCACCCCGATCCGCACCGTTGCCGGACCGCACGCCGAGCCGATGGCCGAGGCCGTCGAGCTCACCCGCCGGTTGCGGCTCCCCTACCTGCGCAAGGCCATGGCCGACGTGATCCCCACCGCCAAGGCGCAGCGGTGGGACCCAGCCGAGGTGGTCCGCGTCCTGCTGGCCGAGGAAGCCGCTGGACGCGACCAGACCAACCTGCGCACCCGCCGCAAGCGGGCGAACTTCCCCACTGGCAAGACGTTCGGGGACTGGGACGAGACCGCCTCCTGCATCGCCCGACCCACCCAGGACGCGCTCAAGACGCTGGAGTGGGTGGCCAGGCGGGAGAACCTGAGTATCTGCGGGCCCTCGGGAACGGGCAAGTCGCACTTTTGCGAGGCGCTGGGGCACGCCGCGGTCGAGGCGGGGATGACGGTGGCCTGGCACACCATCGAGGACCTGGGGGTGCTGGTTCGCAGGCACCGGGCGGACGACTCCATGGCCAGGGCCGTGACACGGCTGCTGCGCGCGGACTTGATCGTGGTCGACGATATCGGGCTGCTACCGGTCTCGGTCGATGCGGCCGAGGGGTTCTACAGGCTGGTGGACGCCGCCTATGAGCGCAGGTCGTTGGTGGTTTCCAGCAACCTGCACCCGTCGGGGTTCGACGAGATCATGCCCAAGACGTTGGCGACCGCGACGGTTGACCGGCTCCTGCACCACGCCCATGTCGTGGTGACCCAGGGTGACAGTTTCCGGCTTGCTCAGGCGACCTCGGGAGCGGGGGTGAAGGCGTTGAGTTGACCTCGGACACCACCACGGCGGGGACTTATCTGGCCGCCGTTGGGGAGATCGGCCTGGCCGTCAGTGGGGAGAACTACTGGCCGCCTGCGGGGAAAACACACTGGCCATTGACA
>NZ_ANBC01000941.1 GCF_000341125.1 Nocardiopsis lucentensis DSM 44048
GCAGTGACGGCGAGACCCGCTCCGCAGAAGGAGAAGTCCGGACCGTAGACAACGCCCTGCGACAGGAGCTGAGGCGGCTCTCCACCCCGGAGGAGCGAAGCGAACTGCTGCTGAACCTGGTCGGCAAGCACGCCGCGGCAGTCCTCGGCCTGGTCGCAGTGTCCGAGATCAGAGCGGACGAGTCCTTCAAGGAGCAGGGCTTCGAGTCCGTAACCGGGATAGAGCTGCGTAACCGACTGCTGACAGCGACGGGACTGCACCTGGCCACGTCGCTCGTCTACGACCACCCCAGTCCCCGCCTCCTGGCCGAATTCCTTCACCAGGAACTCATGGGCAGCCCCGCTCCCGAGGTCGCGCCTGCCGTCACCCGAAAGACGGACGACGCGGAGGACCCGATCGTGGTGGTGGGGATGGCCTGCCGCTACCCCGGCGGAGCCACCACCCCCGACGCCCTCTGGGAACTGGTGACCACCGGCACCGACGCCATCTCCCCCTTCCCCACCGACCGGGGCTGGGACCTGGACACCCTCTACGACCCCGAACCCGGCACCCCCGGCAAAACCTACGTCCGCCAAGGCGGCTTCCTCCACGACGCCGCAGACTTCGACCCCGACTTCTTCGGCATCTCACCCCGCGAAGCCACCGCCATGGACCCCCAACAACGCCTGTTGCTGGAAACCTCCTGGGAAGCCATCGACCGCGCGGGCACCGACCCCCCCACCCCCCACGGCACCCCCACCGGCGTCTACACCGGCGTGATGTCGCAGGAGTACGGGCCTCGGCTCTACGAACCGTCGCAGGGTTACGACGGTTATCTGCTCACAGGCACCACGACCAGCGTGGTGTCGGGTCGGATCGCTTACGCGCTGGGGCTCGAGGGTCCCGCGTTGACCGTGGACACGGCGTGCTCGTCGTCCCTGGTCGCGCTGCACATGGCCGCCCAGGCGCTCCGCCAGGGCGAATGCGACCTCGCCCTGGCCGGAGGGGCCGCCGTTATGGCGAGCCCTGGAATGTTCGTGGAGTTCTCCCGGCAACAGGGGCTGTCCTCAGACGGCCGCTGCAAGGCGTTCAGTGACGAGGCCGACGGCACCGGATGGGCCGAGGGCGCCGGGATGCTGCTCGTGGAACGGCTCTCCGACGCCCAACGCAACGGACACCCCATCCTGGCCCTCATCCGGGGATCGGCCGTCAACCAGGACGGCGCCAGCAACGGCCTGACCGCACCCAACGGACCCGCCCAACAACGCGTCATCCGCCAAGCCCTGGCCAACGCCGGACTCCGACCCGCCGACGTGGACGCCGTCGAAGCACACGGCACCGGCACCCGCCTGGGCGACCCCATCGAAGCCCAAGCCCTCCTGGCCACCTACGGCCAGGACCGCGACCCACAGCAACCCCTCTACCTCGGATCGCTCAAGTCCAACATCGGGCACACCCAGGCCGCCGCCGGAGTCGGCGGGGTCATCAAGATGATCCAGGCCCTGCGCCACGGCACCCTGCCCCGCACACTGCACGCCGACACCCCCACCACCCACGTCGACTGGGCGAACGGTCAGATCACACTGCTCACCGACCCGGTGGCCTGGCCCGAGAACGATCGGCCACGGCGTGCCGGTGTGTCGTCCTTCGGCATTAGTGGCACCAACGCCCATCTGATCCTGGAGCAGACACCTGTGTCTGTTCACGTCGAGCACAGTGGTGAAACGGCCGATCCCGCTGGTCCGGTGCCGGTTCTGTTGTCCGCGCGCACCCCCAAGGCGTTGACCGA
>NZ_ANBC01000942.1 GCF_000341125.1 Nocardiopsis lucentensis DSM 44048
CCGACAGGAAGTGGTGGTGCAGGTCGAGTCGCTTCAGGTCGTGGAACGCGGGGGCGTTCAGGAGGGGGTCGACGTCCTCGTCGCGCAGGGTGCCCAGGGACAGGTCGAGGGTCTCCAGGCGCGTGGTGACGGGCGCGTCGGCCAGGGCGCGCACCCACGCACCGGTCGCGTCGGAGTTGCGCAGGCCCAGTGAGCGGAGCTTCGGGAACGCCTCGCCGGTCAGCACCGGCGCCAGGTCGTCGGCCGTCGCGGCCGCGCCGCCCGCGTACTCCTCGTCGCCCAGCCACAGTTCGAGGTGCTCCAGCTTGGGGAGGGAGGAGGCGGCCACGTCCCGGACGACCTCGGGGCGCAGGCCGCCGCTCTGCACGGTGAGCTTCCGCAGGGACGGGTGCCCGTCGACACGCAGTTCGAGGTGGCCGGTGCCTCCGCGCACGGTGAACTCGGTGAGCTGGGGGAAGGCGGCCAGGAGCGGGGCGAGGTCGCAGTGCTCGATCCAGGAGATCTCGTTCTCCTCCCGGAGGATCTCTCCGAAGAACAGGGAGCGCAGGCGGGTCAGCTTCGGGGCGAGGGCGACGAGCCGGTCACGGGCCTCCGGCGACTCCGAACGGAATCCGGGGTCGGAGTCGAGGCCGTGGCCGACGATCAGCGCCCGGACGGACTCCGGCGGCACCAGTTCGGTGAACCGGCCCAGGTAGGTGTCCAGGTCCTCCCAGACCTTCTCCCGGCCTGAGAAGTCGCCACGGTAGGGGGGAGGCTCCCGGCGCAGCCGCCAGGCGAAGGACTCCGGGGCGGCGATACCCCGGAAGAGGTCCTCGTAGGACCTCGGAAGGAAGGGGTGCGGCTCGTTCCTGTTGCGGGCCCACCGCATGGCGGTCGTGAACTCGCCGCGGATGGTCTCCCAGTCGGTGAACTCGATGACGGGCAGACCCGCGAACTCGGTGACGTGGTGGATGTTGGGCACGGGGTGACTCCGGTGGGGCGGTCGAGGCGGATGGGGATCGGCGGGTGCGCCTACTCGGCGACCGCGGGGTAGAAGTAGTCGCTCGGGTCGAAGTCTTCGTCGTCCGGATCGTAGAACTCGTCCAGCTCCGCCTCCCGGCGGTGGCTCACGTCGATCTCGATCCCCGCAGCGGTGAACTCCGCGCGTAGTCGTTCGGCCGTATCCTTCGACAGGTAGTGGTGGTGCAGGTCCAGGCGCTTGAGGTTCCGGAAAACGGGGGAGTCCAGCAGAACGGACGCGCCCTCGTCGCTCAGAGTGCCCTTGGACAGGTCCAGGGTGACGAGTGTGCGGGTGACGGGGGCGTCGGCGAGGGCGCGGACCCAGGTGTCGGTGTCCTCGGCGTTGCGCAGCCCCAGGGAGCGTAGACGGGGGAAGGTCTCGCCGGACAGGACCGGGGCCAGGTCCCCGACGCCGACGTCGTAGCCGTAGCTTTGCGATCCCAGCCAGAGTTCGAGGTGCTCCAGGTTCGGGAGACCGGAGGCCGTGACGTCCCGGGCGGCCTGCCCCGGCATCCCGCCGGTCTGGATGGTCAGTGAACGCAGGGAGGTGTGTTCGGAGACGTGTATGCGCAGCCCGTTGCCTCCGCGAACGGTGAACTCGGTCAGATGGGGGAAGGCCGCCAGGAGCGGGGCGGTGTCGCCCTGCCTGATCCAGGAGATCTCGGAGTCCATCATCGTCAACTCGGCGAAGAACAGCGCCCGCAGGTTGGGTAGGCGGTCGCTGTAGTGGAGGAGCGCGTCGCGGCACTCGTCGACGTCGACGCCGGGTTCGTCGGACATCGGACCGATGATGAGGGCGGTCACCCGCTCGGTGTCGATCTTTTCGACGAAGTGTTCGAGGCAGGATCGACGGGGATCGTGTGTGTTCCCTTCCGTCGAGGGCGGGCGCGGATGGGTGTCGTGGCCGTCATCGCGCAGCCGCCAGGCGACCGAGGACGGGTCGGCGAGGGCGGTGGTCCGGGCCGGATGCCGTCGTACCGCTTCGGGAAGAGGGAGCCCGTTCTCCTGGGCCTCGCGGCGGGCGTCGCCGAATTCGTTCAGGTCGCGGTAGCCCTCCGGGAAATTCACCACCGGAAGCCCGGCGAACTCGGTGACGTAGTCGTAAAAGGGCATGGAGTTCCGTCCTTCCCGCGTGTGTGGGCTCGGGGGGCGTGTGCCGCTACTCGGCGACCGCCGTGAAGTAGTAGACCTCGTCGCCGTAGGTGTCC
>NZ_ANBC01000943.1 GCF_000341125.1 Nocardiopsis lucentensis DSM 44048
GCGCCCCGCCACACCCTGACGCATGTAGGTGCGGCCGTAGTCGTCGACGACAGCGTCCCAGTCGTCGGTCGTGCGGCGGACATCAGCGGCGGCGAACCCCGCTGCGAGCAGATCAGAGGCGATCATCGGCGCGACGGACACGCCAGTCGCGGCCATAAGGAAACGTCGGCGGTCCACGCGGGCAGCCTCCAGAGCGTCGAGAGGTACACGGAGTGCGGTGGCCAGGTGTGGCCGCCAGAACGATCCGGGTTTCCTCTTGCCCGACTCCCAGCGGGAGATCGTCTCACGGGTGACAGTGTCGCGGTCGGCGGCCTGACACACGGCCTCTGCGAGTCGAGTCTGCGACCAGCCGCGTGCTTCGCGCAGCTCTCGAATCGCAGTGGCCACCCCATTGGCTACCCCTGGGCGACTATCATGTGTAGACACGGGCCCCGCCTTCCTGTCGCGTCGCAACCTCAGGATAGGCGGGGCTTCTGCGTATGCGCTGGGAATGCGACTCAGCCGTGACCCGCCTACCAGTACGTCCTTCGTCCGGTCACGCGACGGCCAGCTGGCGGTCGCCATCGTCGGCCATGGCCGCGCGGACAGTCCGGAGGATCCGGCGACCGGTCCGCTCGGACATCTGGCCGTGGCCGCGCTCGGCCAGGACCTCGACGACGTCCGCGCCCGTGGCCGTGTCCGGTGTGGCCACCGTGGCCGGGTCGGTCAGCCACTCCATGACCACCAGCTCGCGGTCAGCAGGCGTGGCCACGGAGGTGTCCCGCCGCGCCGCCGGGATGGCCACAGGTTCCTCGTCGGCCACCTCCGGCGCCGGGTCGGCGGTCACGGTCACGGCGGTCCGGGCGAGTACCTCGGCCACGGACACCACCTGTCCGCAGATGACCGGCCGCTCGTCGATGACCGGCCGCTCGTCGGCCAGACGCTCACTGAGGGCGGCCACCGGCACCACGGCGCCGCAGATCACCGGGATCTCCTGGTTCTCTTCCTCGGCGGCCAGGTGCGCGGACAGGGCGGCCGCGGGCACGGTCGCCCCGCAGATGACCGGCCGGACATCCGGGGTCTCGGTCACGGCCAGGCGAACGAGCAGCTCCTCGGCGGCCACCATGCGGCCACAGATGACCGGCCGCGCGGACACGGCCTCCGCCTCCGCCGCGGCGGTCTCCTCGTCCCCCTGGCGGCGCTCGGTCACGCGCACCATGACCGTGGCCACGGTGATGGTGTGGCCGCAGATGGCCGGACGGGTGTCCGCGCGGTCAGCGGCGGCCGCCTCCTGGGCGATCCGGAGGGCGGCCATCGCCAGGAGGTAGGCGAGTTCGGCGACGAGTGGCACCCAGATGGCCGTGGCCACGCCCGGCCAGCCGTAGGCGACGCCGTGCGCGAGGTTGGCCGCGCCCGTGGCCGCGACGCCGACGAGGAGGGACACCTTGGCCACCGGCGGTGGCTTCTGGGAGTGCCGCCGGGCGAGCGCGATCGTCGCCAGGCTCATGACGATCAGCCCGTCGACCGTCACGGCGATCACCGCGGCCTCCCACGGGGCGGCTCCGGCTAGGAGGGCGACGGCGTGGATGTGGCCGTAGGACACGGCGGCGAGCCCGGCGGCGATGCCGAGGCCCGCGACGGCGGGCAAAGGTACGCGCGGTGCGCGCGGTACGGTGTTCACGGGTCTACTCCTGGTGTAGTCAGGATGTGGATCAAGCCCTCGGCGCGGTGTTGGTAGCACCGCCCGGGGGCGCTTTCGTTGTGGGGGAAACGGTAGTCGATGAGCTCTGAAGTGACTACCGATCCTGGGATAGTTCTACATTAAGAAGCTCTTTTTCGATGAAACTATGAGCCGCACACGGCATTCTGCTATTATCACATAACCCCAGTTCAGAGGCGCTCGCACCCCCGTCGCACACGGCATTCCGTTTAATTTACCGGCGCTAGTACTACA
>NZ_ANBC01000944.1 GCF_000341125.1 Nocardiopsis lucentensis DSM 44048
ATCGGTGATGCAGGCCTGGGATGTTCACATCTTCTGGTCGTCCAGGTCGTGGGGTTCGCTGACGGAATCCGGGGTCGGGGCAGCCACGCTCGGGTGCACCGGATGCCGTGCGAAGCACACCGCCACCGCCACGAGGGCGCACAACGCAGCCAGGCCCATGACACCGGGCCGGTAGGAGCCCGCCCACCCGTGGGCCAGCGAGAGCAGGATGGGCCCGACGGCCGTGGACGCGACCGCGATGGACTGCGTCAGTCCGCGCAGCGAACCGAGGTTGGCCGTGCCGAAGTAGTAGGGCAGCGCGGCGCTCTCGATCGCCCGGGCCCCCGCGGCGGCCGACCCCAGGACGACCCCGTACAGCACCGCGCCCAGGCCGGGCGTGACCACCGGAAGCAGGGCGAGCGCGCCCGCGTGCATGGCCATGGCGGCGCTCATGAGCACCTTGGGGGAGAGGCGGTCGGCGGCCGAACCGAACAGCATCGCCGCCCCCAACCCGGCGACGGTCTGCGGCAGGAAGTTCGCCGCGGCCTCGGTGGCGGACAATCCCTGTTCGCCCAGGATCGAGATCTGGTGGAAGAACACCGCCGTGGCGACCAGGCCGCTGCACGCCACCCCGGAGGCCATCGCCCAGAAGATCGAGGTGCGCGTGATCGCCCGCAGCGGCCAGGACCCGCCCTCGTCACCGCCATGTGACCCGTCGGCGGGGGAGGCGGCCCCCTCGAGCGCCCGGCCGGTCCCGCGCAGCCCCCACCACGCCAGGGGAAGGACGATCGCCCAGATCAGCACGCCCTCGGCCGCGAAGGTGTACCGCCAGTCCAACACGGTGATCACGCGCTCGGCGAGCAGCGGGAACAGGGAGATTCCGGCCGCTCCCAGGGAACTGACCAGCCCCAGCAGGAAGCCGCGGTTGCGGGTGACGGAGATGGCCACCGCGGTCGTCGCGATCATGCTCATGCCGCCCTGGCCCAGGGCTCGCACGCCGACGAAGCCCACCGTGAGTCCGACGACCTCCTGTACGCAGGCCAGCAGGAGGAGGAAGCCACCGAAACCGAGCGCCACCAACGCCAGCACCCGTTGGACCCCGAAGCGGTCCACCGCGCGGCCGATCCAGGGGAGCGCCAGGGCACCGGCCAGGGTGCCGACCATGTAGGCCAGGGACACCGCCGAGCGGCCCACCCCGAGGTCGGCGATGACGTGGTCCACGAACACCGCGATGCCGGCGGTCTGACCGGGACCGCTCAACGCCAGGACCAGGGCGGAGGCGACGACGATACGAGGAACGGAGCGGGGGGTCACGGACGTGTCAGCGGTGGACGGTGCGGTGGACAGCGCGACTCCTCAGAAGGCGGCAGGAGTGGGAGGGGGTCCGCGAGTGGTCAGGGGTGGACCGGGACGGACGCCCCCAGATCCAGCACAGGGTGAGGCGTCAGTATTCCTCCTCGACGCCTCCGGCCAGCAGAGGTTCCATGAACAGATCGGGATGGTCGCGCTCGATCACCCGCAGCCGCCACTTGTTGTGCACCAGCAC
>NZ_ANBC01000945.1 GCF_000341125.1 Nocardiopsis lucentensis DSM 44048
GGTCCGGGTGCGCGGGGGCGGTCTCCCTCACGCCCCCGGTCACGTGGTCCGGCCTGGGCGGTCCGATGCCCGCACCCATCGCTCTGGTGGGTGCGGGGCGGTGCCGTCCGTCGCCGGATCGCGTGTCCCAGGGCGCGCCTACCGATCGCCACCGAGGCGGCGGCGTGTCGGGAAGTCTTGCGTTTCCTGTTGGTCAGCGGCTTCTGCCAGTGCCGCGCGCCCCACATCGAGGTGTAGGCCGGATCAACGGCGATGACGCCGATACCGGCCTCGGCGCACATCGACACCAGCCGTGCGCGAAGTCTGCCGGTGGGGATGCCCGAGATGAGCCGCCGGAACCGCTTCCTGCGGCCGTGCTTCTCCCGGCTCTTGGAGTCGGTGAAGTCAAGGTCTTCGATCGCGATGGCCCGCACACCGCGGTCCCGCGCCCAGCGCAGGAGGCGAGTGAGGGCGTGCCGGAGTTGGGCGTCACGCCGGTTGGCGGTTCCGGACAGGTCGTAGTCGAAACGGCGTGGGGCACCCGTCGGGTTGCCGTGGGTGTCCAGCAGCCATGCGGCCAGGTGGTCGGCGTTGGTGTCCACACCGATCACACCCCCGGCCCGCAGCGTGTCCAGCCCGACGACGGGCAGGTCTTTTCGGGCCCAACTGGCGTCCAGGTACCAGCGACCACGGGTCACGTCCAGGTGGACGCGGTAGGCCACGGCCCGGTTCGCCTCGATGCGGTCGCGCCACTCCTCGCCCCGGTGGGAGAAGGAGACCTTCGCGGCCAGCACGTACCGGCCGTGGCGGGCGTTGGCCAGGTCGGCGAGCGGCGCGGGCAACTTGATCGACACTTCGCCGTCCGGGGAGATGCGGATCGTCTCGTTCCCGAAGCGCTTGCCGGACTCCCCGTCAGCGGTCAGGAACCAACGGGATGCTTCCCACTCCGAGCGCCACTCGGTTTCGGTTTTCTGTGCGGCGGTGAGGTTGTGGCGCTGGTGGAGCAGCCGCCCGCCGCCGCGAACGACCGAGACCTTCCCGGCCTCCCGCTCAGCTCGCACACGCTCGTAGCGCTCTTGGAGGATCGCCAGGCGGCGCGTTTTGTGGAACCACTCGCCCTTGGAGCGGTAGCCGCCGGGCTTGCCCCGGCTGCCCTTCTGCCCGATCGGGAGCGACAGGCGGTGCCGGATCGTGCGGATACCGGCGTCCAGCGACTGCAGGTGTGCGTGCTGGGCGCGGCGGGACAGGCCCCACTGGTCGTGGGTGTTGGCGGTGACCGAACCCGCCCACCGCGACGAGGACTCGATGGTCAGGTCCCGCTTGCGCTGCGCCCAGGTGTGGGTGGAATGGTCCAGGCCGTCACGGCAACGCCGAGCCAGATCGGCCGATGCGAGGCCTCCCATGTGATCGCCCACAGCACGCAGGACCTTCTCGTCCTGGGGTGTGAGGCCCTTGAGACGGTCGCGTATCGACACCCCCGAGGGGCCGGCGGCGACGAACGGGCGGGCGATCTGCCACAGATGCTTGTTCTTCGTGGGCTCAGCCATGCTCGGCGGCCTCCAGGGCCTTGCGGGCACGGTTCTTCGCCGACCGGCGCCCGTACAGCCGAGCGCAGAAGGACGTGAGCACCTCCACCACATCACGCACCAAATCGTCTTCCACCTCGCCGTCCTCCAGGACGACAAGGCGACGGTCGTGCGCGGACAGGGCGGCCTCGACGAGTTCGACGTTCATCCGGCCGAGGCGGTCTTTGTGCTCCACCACCACGGTGGTCACGGCAGGGTCGGCCAGCAGCCG
>NZ_ANBC01000946.1 GCF_000341125.1 Nocardiopsis lucentensis DSM 44048
TCACCGCCCTCGTCCAGGAGTTCCGCACCCAGCTCGACGCCCTGGAGACCGAGACCGGCCAGCCCTACGAGCTGACCGCGTTCCTGCCCGCCGACCCGGAGAAGGTCGAGGCCGGCTTCCAGATGGGCCAGCTGATGCCCAACTTCGACTTCGTCACGGTGCAGGGCTACGACTACCACGGCGGTTGGGAGAACGCCACGGCCCACCAGTCCAACCTGGTGTTCGACCAGAACGATCCGAGCCCGCGGCAGTTCTCCAGCGAGATCGCGATCCAGGAGTACGTCAGCCGGGGCGTCGACCCCGCCGACATGGTCCTCGGCCTGCCCTTCTACAGCCGCGGCTGGACCGGCGTCGACCCCGGCCCGAACGGGGACGGCCTCTTCCAGAGCGCGACCGGCCCCGCGCCCGGCACCTACGAGCAGGGCATCGACGACTGGAAGGTGATCAAGGACCTGCCGGGCTTCACCCTGCACCGGGACGAGACCCATGGCGCCGCCTGGCTGTACGACGGCAACACCTTCTGGACCTACGACGACGAGATCGCGCTGACCCAGAAGACCGACTGGGCGCAGGCCCAGGGCCTGGGCGGCGTCATGATCTGGTCCATCGACGGTGACGACGCCAACGGCACGCTGATGAACGCGGTCGACGCGGCGTTGGCGTCCTGACCCACCCCTCGGAGACCGCCCGGCACGACGGGGGCGGCTGACGTCAAGGGATGGCGGTGGCCGGAAGGGGACACGATTCCCCTTCCGGCCACTGGTCCGGCCCCCACGCTGGTCGGGTTCTCCTCACGAGCACCATTCGTGCTCTGCGTGACCATGAATCACACAGTGTTCCTTGACGACACGAAGAATTGTTAGTTAAGTTTCCTAATAGTTGATCCGCCCGTGGCTCAGGTCACATCCAGCCCCCATGGGGCCGCGTGTGATCACCCCCAGCCCCACAGGAGATCCAACCCGTGAGTACACGACGATCCAGCCGCCCGCTGGCGGCCCTGTCCGCCGCCGCCCTGACGGCGCCCCTCGCCCTGGCGGCCACGCCCGCGTCCGCCGACGAGACCTCCGCCGCCGAGCCGGGCGACCTGACAGTCGTCTTCGCGGAGTCCGCGCGGTGGAACACCGGGTACAGCGGCCAGGTCACGGTGACCAACACCTCTGACGTCCCGGTCACCGACTGGACGATCCGCTTCGACCTCCCCGACGGCAGCAGCGTCCACGAGATGTGGAACGCGGACCTGGCGGAGTCGGACGGCGGGTACACGGTCACCCCGCCGCGTTGGGGTGCCACGATCCCGGCTGGGGGCAGCTACGGCTTCGGGTTCAACGGCCTGCACGAGGACGGAGCGACCGCCCCCGTCCTGTGCCTCGTCAACGGCGTCCCGTGCGACGGCGACACCGGCCCCGACCACGACCGTCTCAGTGTCGCCTACCTCCCCCAGTGGAGCGCGGAGGACCACGGCTACCGCGTCCGCGACCTCGTCACCTCCGGCACCGCCGCGCGGCTCACGCACATCAACTACGCCTTCGGCAACATCGACGCCGACGGCGAGTGCCTCATGACCGACGAGGAGGGCCTGGGTGAGGCCCGCGCCGACTACGGGACGCCCACCAGCGCGGAGAACAGCGTCGACGGCGCCGCCGACGACCCCGGCCAGGACCTGCGCGGCAACTTCGAGCAGCTGCGCAAGCTCAAGGAGATGTACCCCGACCTGAAGGTCAACAT
>NZ_ANBC01000947.1 GCF_000341125.1 Nocardiopsis lucentensis DSM 44048
CCCAGGCGCCACCCCGCACCCCACGCGGTGCGGGCCGCCGCGCGCCGTCACCGCACCGCCTGACCCGAACACCGCGGCCCACCCGCCGGGCTGCCCGACCCCAGATGGGTTCCATGAATCTTCCGCTGAAGACCTCCTCACGAACGTGGAAGTCCCGTATCCCCGGCGCGGCCCAGATCCGCGCGGACGTGCTCGCCGGACTGGTCGTGGCGCTGGCCCTGATCCCCGAGGCCATCGCGTTCTCCATCATCGCCGGCGTCGATCCCCGCGTCGGGCTGTACGCCTCCTTCGTCATGGCCGTGTCCATCGCCTTCCTGGGCGGGCGCCCCGCGATGATCTCGGCCGCCACCGGCGCCATGGCCCTGGTCGCCGCACCGCTGTCCAAGGAGTACGGGGTCGACTACCTGTTGGCCGCCACGATCCTGGCCGGCCTGTTCCAGGTGGTGCTCGGCCTGCTCGGGGTGGCCAAACTGATGCGGTTCGTCCCCCCGTCGGTGATGACCGGATTCATCAACGCCCTGGCCATCCTCATCTTCCTGGCCCAACTCCCGCACCTGGTCGGAGTCGGGGTACCGATCTACGTCATGGTCGCCGTCGGGTTGGCCATCATCTTCGGCCTGCCCTACCTCACCAAGGCCGTCCCCGCGCCGCTGGTCGCGATCGTCGTGCTGACCGTCGCCGCCCTGGCGATGGGGGTCAACGCCCGCACCGTCGGCGACATGGGCGAGCTGCCCGACAGCGTCCCGGTCCCGTTCCTGCCCGACGTTCCCCTGACCCTGGACACGCTCGTCCTCATCGCCCCCTACGCCCTGACCCTGGCGCTGGTGGGACTGATGGAATCGCTCATGACCGCCAAGGTCGTCGACGAGCAGACCGAGACCTCCTCCGATCACGCGCGTGAGGCCCGCGGTCAGGGCATCGCCAACGTCATCGTCGGGTTCTTCGGCGGCATGGCCTCCTGCGCGATGATCGGGCAGACGATGATCAACGTCTCCTCCGGCGCCCGCACCCGCATCTCCACCTTCCTGGCCGGGCTCTTCCTGCTCATCCTGTGCGTGGGACTCGGCGACGTGGTCGGCATGATCCCGATGGCCGCCCTGGTCGCGGTGATGATCTTCGTGTCCGTCGTCACCTTCGACTGGCACAGCATCGCCCCCACGACCATCCGCCGCATGCCCTGGACCGAGACCCTGGTCATGGTGGTCACCGTCGCCGTGGTCGTCTACACCCACAACCTCGCGCTCGGTGTGATCATCGGGGTGATCGTGTCGATGGTGCTCTTCGCCCAGAAGGCCGCCACCCAGGCCGACGTGACCAGCGTTGTGGACCCCGAGGGCGGCACCCGGGTGTACACGGTGCACGGCGAGCTGTTCTTCGCCTCCACCAACCAGCTGGTGGGCCGGTTCGACTACGCCGAGAAGGACCTGACCAAGGTGGTCGTGGACATGTCCAAGGCCCACGTGTGGGACTCCTCGGCCGTGGCCGCCCTGGACCACGTGTCCGAGCACTTCCGCAGGCACGACGTCGAGGTCGAGATCACCGGCCTCAACCAGCCCAGCCAGCGGTTGCACACCGAGCTGACCGGGACCCTGTCCGGCGGGCACTGACCGACCGAGCACGACACCACGGGCCGCCCGGAGGAGATCTCCTCCGGGCGGCCCGCTTCGTGTTC
>NZ_ANBC01000948.1 GCF_000341125.1 Nocardiopsis lucentensis DSM 44048
GTCCTACGCGGGGGCGATCGGTTCCACACTGCCCGCTCAGCCAGATGAGGCTGGCGACTATCTGGAGGACTGAGATGAGTGAGCCCCCCGAGACCCCCGAGGTTCCGCAGGAGGCTCCCGCGCCGTCGCCGGAGCCTGCGACGAGCGGGGAGCAGAAGCAGAACACCAAGAAGAAGGAGTCCGGTTTCCCTGCCGGGCAGGTCGCCGTGGGCGGGCTCGGCGCGACCGTGCTCGGATCCGCGGCGCTGGCCTCGGCGGTCGGCCCGATTGGCTGGCTGGCCGCTCCCGCAGTCGCTACGGCGGGCGGGGTGGGCTATGTGGCCTACCGGCGTCGCCGTCGCCGTGGTGGTGGCCGTACCCCGGGTTCGGGTGCGGGTCGTGCGGCGAAGACGTCCCGCACGGTGACCAGGACGAGTTCGGGCGGTGCTGGTGTGCGCTCGGGGCTCGGCGGTCGGGGCCGTGCGTCGGGCCCGTCTGCCTCTCGGGCTGGTGGTCTGTCGCCCGCGCCCACCCGCCGCCGTGGCGGGTCGTCCGGAGGTGCGGGCGGGTCTTCGTCGCGCCGCACGGGTGGCCGCGGTTCCTCCCCCCGTGCGGGCCGCCCGGCCACGTCTCCCCGCAGCAGTATCCGTCCGGGGTCGTCGTCGGGCCGGGGTCTGATCTGGGGCGGTGACCGGACGTCCCGTAAACGCTCCGGCCGCGGCAGCAGCGGGTGGGGGCCGTCCTCGCCGCGTGGTCGCGACCGCAAGCAGACAGGAGGGTTCATGCCCAAGAACCGGTGGGGCGGCGCGTCCGGCAGCTCCACCCCGAAGACCGGGCGGCTCGGCCGCACAGCACGCCGGGCTGCGGGGTGGGCTGACGCCCGCACCGGGCGGCGCGCCTCCACCGCGTGGAAGGCGGCTCGCGGCGCCGGAGGCTTCCGGTCTGGCCGTCGTGCCGCCCGTGAGGCGCTACGCCAGCGGGCCAACCACAAGCCGATCGCCACGGGGTTCGTCGCGTTCGGCGCCGGTGTCGCCTCCATGTTCTCCGGGTGGCGTGACCGCGCCCGCGGGTGGGCGGACCAGCACATGGACACCGTCGACCCCAACACGAGGCGAGGGGGACCGGTGCCGGGCCACCCCGGGGCGTACTACGCCGACCCGCACGACAACCGGCCCGGCTACGTCGACCGTGAAGGCCTGGGGTCGGATCACCCCGGCTACACGACCGGACACTACGACACCAATGTCGACCCGCGGACGTGGGAACAGCGGGTCAGCAACACGCACACAGGAGGAAACACCATGCCCGGATTGCCCGCCGCTACGACCGCCGCTCAGATGGTCGCTGACATGTCCCGGTACGAACCGTCCGACGCCTACCGGGTCGTCGCCGAGTCCCGGCAGTGGGCTGACGTGCCCGGCCACGTGGCCCTGTCGGTGAAGGCCTACGTCGACCGGCTGGAAGCGGCCCGGTTCCCGATCAACCCGGCGATCAACTCCAAGCTGCTGGAGTTCGCGCGGGCGATCGCTGCCGCGAAGTCCGTCGCGGAGGAGATCGAGCCGCTCATGCGCAAGGCGCATGCCGATGACCTGGCGCGTCGGGAGAACCCGCGCGGCGACGAACGCAAGTGGAACGTCTGACCC
>NZ_ANBC01000949.1 GCF_000341125.1 Nocardiopsis lucentensis DSM 44048
TGGTCGCGCTCGATCACCCGCAGCCGCCACTTGTTGTGCACCAGCACCAGCAGCTCCCCGTCACCGCGCCGCCGCAGCACCTCCGCCCCGGACAGCGCGTGCAGCCCCGGCGCGGACTCGGCGTCGGTACGCCGCGCCACCGAGTACTCCAGCGGCGAGGTCTCGATCGGGGACCGGAACTCCTGCTCCATGCGGTGCTTGACCACGTCGAACTGCAGCGGACCCACCGCCGCCAGCACCGGGGCCTGCTCCCCGCGCACGTCCGAGGTGAGCACCTGCACCACACCCTCGGCGTCCAGCTGGGCGATCCCGCGCTGGAACTGCTTGTACTTGCCCGCGTCCTGCGCTCGCGCCACCACGAAGTGCTCCGGGGCGAAGCTCGGAATCGCCGGGTAGTTGACCTTGGGGCCGTCGTAGAGGGTGTCGCCCACGGCCAGCGCCTGGGCGTTGACCAGTGCGATCACGTCGCCCGGGTAGGCGGCATCGATCGTGGACCGGTCCGAGCCGAACACCGCCTGGGTGTACTTGGTCGCGAACGGACGCCCCGTCGCCGCGTGGGTGAGCACCATCCCGCGCTCGAACCGCCCCGAGGAGATGCGCACGAACGCCATCCGGTCCCGGTGGTTCTTGTCCATGTTGGCCTGCATCTTGAAGACCTGGCCAGAGAACGGAGCCGACACCTCGCGCGGGCGCTCCCGGTCGTCGGCCTTGGCCGCCGGAGCGGGCGCCAGGCCCACGACCGCCTCCAGCAGCTGGCCCACACCGAAGTTGGGCAGCGCCGCGCCGAACAGCACCGGAGAGGACTCCCCCGCCAGGAAGGACTCCTCGTCGTAGTCGGCGCCCAGGGCCTGGAGGAGTTCGATCTCCTCCTGGGCCTGTTCCCACTCGGCGCCCTCGAGCCGGGCCGCCTCGCCCGCCTCCAGGATCTCCTCGATCGCCTTCTGGGCGCCGCCGGGGGTACGGGTCATCTTGGTGTAGGCGCCGCTGGCGCGGTCGATCAGGCCGCGGAAGTCACCGGCGATGCCCACCGGCCAGTTCAGCGGGGTCGGTCGCAACCCGATGCGTTGTTCGATCTCGTCCAGCAGCTCCAGCGGCTCGCGGCCCGGCCGGTCCCACTTGTTGACGAACGTGATGACCGGCATCTTCCGCGCCCGGCACACGTCGAAGAGCTTGAGCGTCTGCGGCTCCAGGCCCTTGGCCGAGTCCAGCAGCATGATCGCGCAGTCCACCGCCGAGAGCACCCGGTAGGTGTCCTCGGAGAAGTCCGCGTGACCGGGGGTGTCCAGCAGGTTCAGCACCCGGTCGGAGTAGTCGATGCGCAGCGCGGCCGAGGTGATCGAGATCCCCCGGTCCTGCTCCATCTGCATCCAGTCCGAGGTCACCCCCCTGCGGTCGCCCTTGCCGTGGACCGCGCCCGCCGAGGAGATCGCGGCCGCGTGCAGGGCCAGCGCCTCGGTCAGCGTCGACTTACCGGCGTCGGGGTGCGAGATCACCGCGAACGTCCGCCGACG
>NZ_ANBC01000950.1 GCF_000341125.1 Nocardiopsis lucentensis DSM 44048
TGACACCGATCACTGACCCGGACGAACGTTTCCGGCCACAGCACTAGCTGCGGGCTAGGGTCCCTCAGCTGGATCGGACCTACCTTCCGTAGCAGGAGGTGGTCATGACGAACTCTCAAGAAACCCGGCACGAAACAAGGTGTTGAGCCCCGCCCTGGTCCAGGAGGCGTTCGACGCGATCTCTCGGCACACCAGACACACTGGGTCCCCGTTGTCGCCGACGACGGTGCAACGGGTGCGCGCCACGCTACGGGCGGCGTTGAACACCGCGGTGCGCGAGCGGCTGCTGCCGTCCAACCCGGCCCAGGGGCTGCGGTTGGAACCCGGCGCGGGCGCGCGTCCGGTGGTGTGGACCGACCAGGCGCTGGCTGAGTGGCGCCATGGCGAGGTGCGGCCTGCGGCGGCGATGTGGACGGTGGAGCAGACCCGCGCGTTCTTGGATTTCGTGTCCGGCCATCGGCTGTACGGCCTGTTTCACCTGGTGGTGATGACGGGGTTGCGGCAGGGTGAGGTGGTGGGTTTGCGGTGGGAGGACGTCGACCTGGTCAAAGGGACGGTGCGTGTGGCGCGTCAGCTCCAGTCCGGTCGGGGCGGGCTGGTGGAGTCGGTGCCCAAGAGTGCTGCGAGCCGCCGGATGTTGGCCTTGGACCACACCACCACGGGAGCGTTGCGCCGCCACCAGTGGCGCCAGCAGAAGGAAGCCGAGGCGCGGGGGCAGGGGTGGAATCCGCGCGAGTTCGTGTTCACCGGGGCGCGTGGAGGTCCGTTGGCTCCGGAGCGCCTCTCGCGCCTGTTCCGCATGCTCAATACCGAGAGCGGGTTGCCGCCGGTGCGGTTGCACGATCTGCGGCACGGGGCGGCGACGTTGGCGTTGGCGGCGGGGGTGGAGTTGAAGGTGGTGCAGGCGATGCTGGGCCATGCGAGCATCGTGCTGACCGCGGACACCTACGCCAGTGTGCTGCCGGAGGTAGCCCACGAGGCGGCGGAGCGGACGGCGTGGCTGGTGCTGCTGGACGCCGGGAGGACTGGTCGGCATACGAGGGGGCGCCGTGGTCGCCGGGGTCTGGTCCTGGTCCCACCCTGGACCCACTGGCAGAACGACTCGGTTGGACCCCGGTCAGGTAAGGCTGTGAACTGGGGTTTTGTGGCGCATCTGGCAGGATTCGAACCTGCGGCCATCGGATTAGAAGCGATGACGCCTCGCGAGGTTCTTGTCGCACGGTTGTTGGGGCTGGGTCTGTGTCCGGAAACCTCGGGGCACCTCACTTTCGGCTGCCAGCGGGGTCATTTGCCCGGTTTTCGACTCATTGTTTATTTCTGTGCTGTATGAGTGCCTTTCCGGGGATCGGATCACTCGCGGCGGCCGCTTCCCCGACTTTCGGGTAAAGTGGTGGCATATACAGCTTTCGACATCAGATGCCTACTGAGTTTTTCGTTAGTTCTTCGGGTATGAGGGGATTGGTCGT
>NZ_ANBC01000951.1 GCF_000341125.1 Nocardiopsis lucentensis DSM 44048
CGGCGATGACGGTCGCCGTCCGCAGCAGCTCGTCGGGGTCCTCCGACCACGTCGTGGGACATCCGCCCTGGACGGTGATGTGGAAAGCCTGTGGAAAACGTCCGTGGAGGACGATGGCGTCGTACTCTGGAGCGGAGTTCACGAGGAGGTTCCGATGTCGGCAGACGCGCGGTGCGCGCACGAGGGTTCGGTCGAGGGGCAGCGGGGACGGATCGGGAGAAGCCCGAAGGAGATCCGAGCCGCTCTGCTTCCCGAGGACGTGGGTGAATTCGATCGTGAGTTCCGTCGGGTGATGGACGAGGCCAAGGAACGTCTTGACCTCACTCCCGTCAACGAGTGCCTGGAGCGCTGGTGGTGGATGGCGGTGTCGTCACAGGACCCGGAAGCCCACCGCCGCATGCTGGAGGTGGCCGACCGCGCGCAACGTGGTGAGCCGGTCTCGTCCGTGCCCTGGTCGGAACTCAAGGCGGAACTGGGTCTGTAGTTGTACCGGATCGACATCGAAGACATCGCGAAGGAACAGATTCGCGCCCTGCCGGAACACCTACTGCCAGAGCTCGCGTCCTTGTTCGCGCTCCTGGAACTGCAACCGTGGAGCGGGCCGCCCATGGACGCGCGCCGTCCTTCCGGGAACATCCGTCGACACGACTTGGGGGAGGGCGGGGAGTGTTCCGTCGTCTACCTGGTCCTCGACGATCAGAAGCTCGTGCTGCTCCTTCGACTCGTCTGGGTGTGAGGGTCCGTAGTCGGTGGCCGCACACTCATAGGGACGCGACTATCAGCGTTCTCCCTGTTCCTGGGTAGCGACACCGGCCATGAACGCCGCCCCCCGTCACGGGTGAACGTAAGGTGCCCGAGGCCGCGGTTCCTTCCACCACTGACGGCGATGACTTTTGTGCCGTCCGGGTGGGTTCGGGGGTGGAGTGCCCACGCGCGCACCGGCCATGAGTTCCCAGGGGTCCCCTGGGTTGAGCTTTCCTTCGGTGAAGTCCCTCTTCGCCATCAGGTAGCCCCGTTTGTTCAGCGCGTCGACGGCGGAGCCGAGAGAGGCGAATGTGCCCATCGGATGACGGTCGCCGTGTGAGTTGGGGGCGTAGCTGGCGTAAAGCTTGCCCGACTCTTTGTTGTAGACGAAAACCATCGGTCTATTGGGTCGGGTGTTGCTCAATCCGGACCTCTTCTCCAGGGCCGCCGTCGGCGGAGGAATAGGGGAATGACCAGATCCGTCGGTCTGTCGGAAAACCACGCTACGTCGCGCCTTCGGCCCGATCAATGAGGATGCGGGTGGTTGTGGAAAACCGCGTGGAGCCTTGTAGTGGAATCCCGGGGTGGATCTCCTGCTGACGTGGCCGGAACGAACACGGACCCCGGACCTGACCGGTTCCGGCCACCGGAGGTGGGGACGCCTCCCGGCGATCCGCAAGCAGCGCGGACTGTAGCCCGAGCCGCGTCACTCGGT
>NZ_ANBC01000952.1 GCF_000341125.1 Nocardiopsis lucentensis DSM 44048
GCATCCGGGTCTTCGACATCTCCGACAAGGCCGACCCGCAGTACGTGACCGCCGTGCCCACCGACTGCGGTTCGCACACCAACACGCTGGTTCCCGGTAAGGACGGCGAGCACGAGTACGTCTACGTGTCCTCCTACTCGCCCCGCAGCGCCTTCCCGAACTGCCAGCCTCCGCACGACAAGATCACCGTCATCGAGGTCCCGCTCGACGACCCGGCCTCGGCCGAGGTCCTCGACACCCCCGTGCTCTTCCCCGACGGCGGCAACGCCGGCACCTCCGGCTGCCACGACATCACGGCCTACCCCGAGGGCGACGTCGCCGCGGGCGCGTGCATGGGTGACGGCATCCTGATGGACATCTCCGACCCGGCGGAGCCGGTGGTCACCGACGTCGTCCGCGACGAGAACTTCGCGTTCTGGCACTCGGCGACCTTCACCAACCGGGGCGAGACGGTGCTGTTCACCGACGAGCTCGGCGGTGGCGGCGGCCCCACCTGCAACGAGGGCGTCGGTCCCGAGCGCGGTGCCAACGCCATCTACACGATCGGCGGCACCGACGAGGCTCCCGAGATGGCCTTCGAGGGCTACTACAAGCTCCCCCGCCACCAGGCCGACACCGAGAACTGCGTGGCGCACAACGGTTCGCTGATCCCCACCCCCGGCCGTGACTTCTTCGTGCAGGCCTGGTACCAGGGCGGCGTGTCGGTGATCGACTTCAACGACCCCACCGACGCGACCGAGATCGCCTACTTCGACCGTGACCCGATCGACGACAGCGACCTCGTCGTGGGCGGCTCCTGGTCGGCGTACTACTACAACGGCTACGTCTACTCCTCCGACATCACCCGCGGACTCGACGTCATCAAGCTCGAGGACCCGAGGTTCCGGGTGGCCGAGCGTGTCGTGATGGACGAGTTCAACCCGCAGTCCCAACCGGTCTACCGACCGGGCCGGGGCCACGGACGCTGATCCGACGGACCTCCCGGCGGTTCCTCCTGGGGAGCCAGGGCAACGGGAGAGGGGCCGCGACCGCCACGGTCGCGGCCCCGCCGTCCGTCCCCGACCGGGGCGCGCCCGGGGCGGACCGTCCCGGACACGACCCCATCCGGAGCGGGAGGACCGGCACCGGGCCGGGAACCCCGCACAACCCCCCGAGCGCACGAGGAGACCCATGCGCGCACCCTCCACCCATCGGTCCCGACGCGGCCTGAGACGGTCAGCGACCCTGGCCGCGACGGCGGCGGTCGCACTCACCGCAGGGCTGTTGGCTCCGTCGACTGCCCTGGCGGACACGCCGCCCGCCGACAGCATCACCAGCGACAACGTCACGCACGTGACCAACGTGCCCAAGCCCGAGGCCGTCCGCAGCGTCAACTCGGACCTGGCGTTCACCGGTGACTACGCCATCGGCGGCAACTACGACGGTTTCGTCGTCTACGACAT
>NZ_ANBC01000953.1 GCF_000341125.1 Nocardiopsis lucentensis DSM 44048
CTAGTGCTGTGGCCGGAAACGTTCGCCCGGGTGCTCTCACGCCGCGATGGGTAGCGGTCGGCCTCCCCAGCGCAGGCCCTTCTCGCTGCGCACCCGGGCACGCTCGCGGCGTTGAGCCGCGAGCACGTGCGGGTCGCGGGCGTTGGCGTTGCGCCACCGCAGGTAGGCGTGCAGCGCCCGGGTCTGCACCGTGTGGTTGGGATGGTGGGAGTTGGCGATGGTGAACTGGCGCAGCGGCCCGAAGTGCGCCTCGATCGGGTTGGCCCAGGAGGCGTAGGTGGGGGTGAAGCACAACTCGACCTTGTTGCGCCGGGCCCACGCCCGGATCTTGGGGCCCTTGTGCGCGGACAGGTTGTCCATGATCACGTAGATCGGAGCGCCGTCCGGGCGGGCGGCCCGGATCGACTTGAGTGCCCTGAGCGTGTTCGCGCCGCCTTTGCGCCGGTGGTTGACGCCCCACAGGGTGTCGGAGCCCACCGAGTAGCAGCCGTGGAAGTAGGTGATGCCGTGGGTGCGCCGGTAGGTGGCCGCGATGCGGTCCGGGCGGCCCTTGCGGGCCCAGCCCGCCCCAGCGGTGGGGCGGATGCCCAGGGGCCCGAACTCGTCGAAGGCGAAGACCCGGTCGGCGAAGTACTCCATGACGTGCTCGATGCGATCGAGTTTGGCATCGGCCTCGGGGTCGGGCGAGTCCTTCCAGGTCGTGGTGCGTTGGAAGGTGATGCCGTGCCGGTGCAGCAGAGCCCGCAGGGTCTCGCGGCCGATGCGGGGGCCCGGTCCGCCGCGGCGGGCCAGGTGGTCGGTGAGTTTGCGCAGCGACCAGCGGGTGAAGGGTCGGCCGAGCTTGGCCGGGCGGGTGGTGGCCGTCTGGATGACGAGGTCTTCCTCGTCGGGGGTGAGCAGGCGGGGACGGCCTCCCGCCCACTTAGGGTCCAGGCAGTCCAGCCCCTGGGTGTTGAAGGCGTGGATGACCTCGCGCACGGTCTTTTCGTCAGCGGCGACCAGGCGGGCGATGACGGGGACGGTGTTGCCGCTGGCCGAGGCCAGGATGATCATCGCCCGCCGGTAGCGGACTGTGTTGGTGCTGCCCCGGCGGACGATGCGTTGCAGTTTTTGGCCCTCAGGATCGGTGAGTCTGCGGGCTTTGAGGGGTGCGGACACCGCGGCTCCCAGGGTCGACTGCTGGTGTTGCGGTCAACCCTGACACCGATCACTGACCCGGACGAACGTTTCCGGCCACAGCACTAG
>NZ_ANBC01000954.1 GCF_000341125.1 Nocardiopsis lucentensis DSM 44048
ACCCTGGAGATGATCGCTTCGGAGAACTTCGCTCCGCAGGCGGTCCTGGAAGCCCAGGGCACCGTTTTGACCAACAAGTACGCCGAGGGCTACCCCGGGCGCCGCTACTACGGCGGCTGCGAGCACGTCGACGTCGTCGAGCAGCTCGCGATCGACCGCGCCAAGGACCTGTTCGGCGCCGAGCACGCCAACGTCCAACCCCACTCGGGCGCCCAGGCCAACACCGCGGTCTACTTCGCCCTGCTCAAGCCGGGCGACACCATCCTGGGCCTGGACCTGGCCCACGGCGGCCACCTGACCCACGGCATGCGCATCAACTACTCGGGCAAGATCCTCAACGCCGTGGCCTACCACGTGCGCCCCCAGGACGGCACCGTCGACTACGACGAGGTCGCCGCCCTGGCCAAGGAACACCAGCCCAAGATGATCGTGGCGGGCTGGTCGGCCTACCCGCGCCAGCTCGACTTCGCGCGCTTCCGCCAGATCGCCGACGAGGTCGGCGCCCTGCTCATGGTCGACATGGCCCACTTCGCGGGCCTGGTCGCCGCCGGCGAGCACCCCAACCCGGTCCCGCACGCCGACGTGGTCACCACCACCACGCACAAGACCCTGGGCGGCCCGCGCGGCGGCCTGATCCTGGCCAGGAAGGAGCTGGGCAAGAAGATCAACTCCGCGGTGTTCCCGGGCATGCAGGGCGGCCCGCTGGAGCACGTGATCGCCGCCAAGGCGGTCGCGCTCAAGGTCGCCGCCGGCCAGGACTTCGCCGAGCGCCAGCACCGCACGGTGGCCGGCGCCCGGCTGCTCGCCGAGCGGCTGACCCGCCCGGACATGGCCGAGGTCGGGGTCAGGGTGCTGACCGGGGGCACCGATGTGCATCTGGTCCTGGTGGACCTGGTGGACTCGGCGATCAACGGCCAGGAGGCCGAGGACCGGCTGCACTCGGTGGGGATCACGGTCAACCGCAACGCGGTACCCAACGACCCGCGTCCGCCGATGGTGACCTCGGGTCTGCGGATCGGCACCCCGGCGCTGGCCACCCGCGGGTTCGGTGAGGACGACTTCGCCGAGGTCGCCGACATCATCGCCGAGGCGCTCAAGCCCGAGTTCGACGCCCAGGCCCTGCGGGGCCGTGTGCGGGCGCTCGCGGACCAGCACCCGCTCTACCCCAACCTGT
>NZ_ANBC01000955.1 GCF_000341125.1 Nocardiopsis lucentensis DSM 44048
TGCCCGTGCGCTGGCTCAACGACTACGGGTACGGGTGGCGCCGCCTGACCGAGCACGAGATCGCGGCCAGCACCAACTACTACCGCAAGCTCGGCAGACACATGGGGATCAAGGACATCCCCGAGACCTACGAGGAGTTCTACGAGCTCTTCGACTCCTACGAGCGCGAGCACTTCGCCTACACCGAGGGCGGCCGCGCGGTCTCCGACGCCACCCTCGCGCTGATGGCGCGGTTCTACCCCGCATGGCAGCGGCCGTTGATCCGCCCGTTCACCCGGGCCCTCCTGGACGACCGCCTGGTCCGGGCCTTCGACTACCCCGAGCCCTCCCGCGCCTGGCGGGTGCTCGCCCGCACCGGCCTGCGCCTGCGCGCCAGGGCGGTGCGCGGGATGAGGCCGCGCGTGCGGCCGCGCCGGGCCCGGCAGAGCCCGAACATCCGCAACTACCCGAACGGCTACGACCCGTCCCGGATCGGCACCTTCCCCAAGGGCTGCCCGGTCCCGCATGACCTGGCCACCGTGGAGGTGCCCGGTACGGGGGCGCTCGTTCCCGCCCCCGGCCAGGAGCTCGCTCCCGGCACCTCGTCCGAGGCCCGCTCCGCCTCGTCCGAGACCGTCGCCGCGCGGCCCGCGGAACCGTCCGAACGCTGACAGCCCCCGTCCACGGCCATGTCCCCGCCGTTTCCCCGCGCCCCTCCGGCGCGATTCCCGAGCCCGGCCGCCTCCCCGCCCGGCCGTGCCGTCGGTGTGCCCGGAATCCCCACCGCGGCGCCGTCCCTCCCCCATCCCCCGCCCCACACCACCCCCGACGAAGGAGTGTCATGACGCGCTTCGACCTGCGCGACGAGATCCACCGGCTGGACCCCGAGGCCGACTGCGTGCGGATCATGCAGATCCTCACCTCGCTGGAGTTCCCCTGGGACATGGGCCGGGCCCTGGGCATCGCCCTGTACCGCACCTACGCGGTCCCCAGCATCGGTGAACTGCTCGGGAGGACGGACGCGTTCACCGGGCAGACCCAGAAGCGGTACGACGACACCGCCCTGATCCTGAGCAACATCATGCGGCACGGGTTCGAGCCCGGCCAGGGGCGCGACGCGCTGCGCCGCATGAACCAGATGCACCGCTCCTACG
>NZ_ANBC01000956.1 GCF_000341125.1 Nocardiopsis lucentensis DSM 44048
CGCCGCCCCCGTGTCCACCGGGCCCTCGGCGTCCTCGGTGTCGGCCGGGGGCACCAGCGGCGCGCCCGCGTCCAGCACCGCCCCCATCTCCGGGTCGTCGGGCCGCACGAGCCCCAGCCGCACCGCGTCCGCGAACGCCGTCAGCAACCAGGCCCTCCCCCGTGACCAGAACCGCGTCGGCGCCGTGCCGCGGACCACCCGGTCCCGGCCCAACCGCCACACGGGCACCACCGCCGACCCGTCCCAGCACAGCCGCAGATGCCGGACCAGGTGCTCCGCCCCGGCCGCCACGACCGACTCCGACACCCCCGGCGCCGCACACATCAACGGCGCCACACCAGGCGCACCGTCCACACGGACCAGATCGCCCGGGCCCCCGAAGGCGTCACCCCACGGGACCACCCCGGCCTCGCGGGCGAACCGCCCGCCCAAGGACCGCGCGGCCCGGCCCGCAGCCTCCTCCAACGGGTCCAAGCCGCCCGGAACGGCGAACCGCGAGAGCGCGAGCGGGTACCAGAACACCAGTCCGCGCGTGGCCGTGTCCGCCTCGGCCCACACCGCCAGCCCCTCACTCGCCCCCCGGGCGGCCGCCACGTGTGCCGACCCGGGACGCTCCAGGGCCCGCAGCCACAACAGCCCCGCCCAGAGCCCCCCGGTCCACGATCCGCGCCGACTCGTGACCCACGCGTCGCCGGAGCGGCGAAACAGCGGATACCGGCCGTCCAACCCCGGGTGCAGGCCCTCGACGCCGTCGAGGAGGGTGTCGAGGACGCGTCGCGCCGCCACCGACGTCATGTCGGCGTTCGCGTGTCCGGGTCCGTCCCCGCCGTTCTCCCGCGACCGTTCC
>NZ_ANBC01000957.1 GCF_000341125.1 Nocardiopsis lucentensis DSM 44048
CCCGTGGTGGTCCCGACACCGCCCCGAAGGGCGGCACCGGCAGACCACGGGACTACGACGCCACCTCGACCAGCTGGTAGCGGTCGTCGATCTCCATCGCCGCCATCAGCGCCCGCACCACCAGCACGGCAGCCTCCGTGCCCGGCTCGGGCAGGGACACCGACGCCTCCACTCGCCAGCCCTCGCACGTCTCCTCGGACACGGTGACGTCCTCCATGCTGGTGTGCAGCCGCCGGCCGTCCGGGTCGATGTACGTGAAGTCGTAGCGCTGGCCGGTCTTGGCGGCGTAGGGCTTGTCGAGGGTGTTGGTGGCGAAGCCGGTGTACTCGATCGTGGTCATGGCGTGCTCCTCAGGGGTTATGGGGTGGTCTACTGGCCGTAGTCGTCTTCGCTGAGTCCGCCGAACAGCGGCGTGCGCTCGCGCTCGCGGCGGCGCCGGTCGGCGTCGGCGACCAGGGCCATCAGGTTGGCGGCGGTGGACTCGGGGCTCTGCTCGTCAGCCATGTGCTCTCCTCCGGTGTGTGGACCCGTGGTGGTCCCTACGCCACCCCTCAGGACGGGAGAGGCGGCACAGGCAGACCACGGGTCAGGCGAAGAGGCCGCCGAGGGTGTAGCCAGCCCACGCCACGAGACCGAACACGATCGCGAACGCGAGGAAGAACGTCACCGGGTGCATCACATCCCACCCCCAACCAGCGAACTCACACGGCCAGCGGGCATCACCGTGATCCCCGACGACCACAGGTCCACAAGCTCACCCGCAACCCGGACCACCGCATCCCACCGGGCAGCGAGGATCTCGTCAGCGCGGTCACACATCCACGACCAGTCCGTAGGCTCGGAAGACGTGCCGTAGGTCAGCTCGGCGCTGAAGCACTGGGAGACCACCCCACCCGCGAATCGCCGGTCACCGAAGGAGTGGCGCTCCGCCACCCACTCACGCACGGGCGTGAGCAGGCCCGTCCTGCGCATCCACTCGATCTCCGCCCGGTGTCCCGCAGCGGCGCCGGCCACGTACCCCTCCCACCGGCCGGACGATGGCAGCAGG
>NZ_ANBC01000958.1 GCF_000341125.1 Nocardiopsis lucentensis DSM 44048
CGAAGCGAAGCGGAGGACCCAAAAAACACCGCCTAGATGAGTAATTCCAAGGGGTGCCTGGTCTGAGCATGAGGCGAGGGAGCCCATGGTCATGTTGTGACGCAAGACCTGAACTCCCTCGCCCAAGCACTTTACGACACCACCGAACGTCTCCTGAAGCACCGGCCGGACCTGGCCCCCTGGCGCCCCGAGATCGGCTTCCAACCCCGCCTGTCCGACGCCGACCTGGCCACCCTGGCCCTCATGCAAGCCCTCCTCGGATACACCAGCGAGGCCCGCTGGCTACGCCACGCCCGCGTCCACCTGTCCGAACGCTTCCCCTACCTGCCCCAGCAGAGCGGCTACAACAAACGCCTACGCAAGGCCACCGGACTGATCCGCGTCCTCATCCGCCACCTGGCCACCGACACCAGCGCCTGGACCGACGATGTCTGGGTGGTGGACTCCACCCCCGTGGAGTGCGCCCGCTCTCGTGAGACCGTCAAACGCTCCGACCTGGCCGGATGGGCACAATACGGGTACTGCGCCTCCCACTCCCGGTTCTTTTGGGGACTGCGCCTGCACCTGGTGTGCACCCTGAGTGGACTCCCCATCGCCTTCGCGCTTACCGGCGCCAAGGCCGATGAGCGCACCACCCTGACAGGCATGCTCGCCGCCGATCCCGACCTGGTCGCTCAGCGGCCGGGACAGACGCTGATCGCGGACAAGAACTACTACGGACGCGACTTCGAACACCGCCTGACCGACGCGGGCCTGTCGTTGTTGCGCCCGGCCCGCAAGGGTGAGTCCCCGCGGGCCGGATCAGGGTTGTTCCGACCGTTGCGGCAGGTCATCGAGTCGATCAATCAGACGTTCAAGGGCCAGTTGGATCTGGAGCGGCACGGCGGGCGCACTTCGGGTGGGGTGATCGCCCGGGTGCTCCAGCGGATCCTGGCGCTGACCGCCGCCATCTGGCACAACGACCGCACCGGCCAGCCGGTCCTACGTTCCCTGACGGCCTACGACCACTGACCCCTTGGAATTACTCATCTAGGG
>NZ_ANBC01000959.1 GCF_000341125.1 Nocardiopsis lucentensis DSM 44048
GGCGGGCGGCCGACCGCGCCGACCGCGCCGCCAGGGAGAAGGGCGAGGGCGCCGTCACTGAGGCGGAGGACGCCGAGGCCCTCACCCCGGCCGAGGACACCGCGGTCACCAAGACCACGGAGACCGGCACGGCCACCGGAACCGTCGGCGGCGCCTCCTCGGACGAACCCCTGCTGCGGGTGGAGGATGTGGCGCAGTGCTTCAAGGTCCGTGGTGGGCTGTGGGGCCGGTCCTCGGACTTCTGGGCGGTCAAGGGGGTCTCCTTCGACCTGTACAAGGGTGAGACGTTGGGGGTCGTGGGTGAGTCGGGGTCGGGTAAGTCGACCCTGTCGCGGATGGTGATGCGGCTTTTGGAGCCGACCCGGGGCCGGGTGGAGTTCGAGGGCCGCGACATCACGCACATGTCGGAGCGGGCGTTGCGTCCGTTGCGTCGGGATGTGCAGATGGTGTTCCAGAACCCGTATTCGTCGTTGAACCCGCGGGTGACGGTGGGGGACGCGATCGGTACGGCGTTGCGGGTGCAGGGGGAGCGTGACGGTAGGAAGATCCGGCGTCAGGTGCAGGCCTTGTTGGAGCGGGTGGGGTTGGAGCCCGATCATTACAACCGGTTCCCGCACGCGTTCTCGGGGGGTCAGCGGCAGCGGATCGCGATCGCGCGGGCGTTGATCCTCAAGCCGAAGTTGATCATCTGTGATGAGCCGGTCTCGGCGTTGGACGTGTCCACGCAGGATCAGGTGCTCAAGTTGTTGTCGGAGTTGCAGGACGATTTCGCCTTGACCTACATCTTCGTGGCGCATGATCTGGCGGTGGTGCGGCAGGTCTCGGACCGGGTCGCGGTGATGCGCAAGGGTGAGATCGTGGAGATGGGCGACAGCGACAGCGTGTACGAGGATCCGC
>NZ_ANBC01000960.1 GCF_000341125.1 Nocardiopsis lucentensis DSM 44048
CTCCGGTGCCCTCGGTCCGGACGCCCGTGATCCGGTACCGGGTGCCGCGCGGCAGGAGCAGCTCGCGGTCGTCCGCGGAGGATTCGGTGTAGCCGTTCAGCCAGAGGCCGTGCGTTCCGTCGGGCAGGGTCAGGTGGAGTTGGAAGGGGGTGTGTCCGGAGTCCGGCGCCCGTCCTCGCACACCCAGGGAGGTCGACAGGAACGCGGAGTCGGTCTGGACCGTCCCCACGAGCGCGTTCAGGTCGTTCGGATCGTACCCGGTCATGAAGTCGACCGTGTGCAGCCCGCGATGAGCGAGCAGGGGTTCGGGCAGCGGGTTGCGACCGATCGCCTCGTCGATGAGGCGGACGCGGTCGAGGATGTCGCCGACCGAGGGGAAGCGGCCGTAGGAGTCGCTCAACCGGCCCGCGTAGCCCGCCCGCCGCCTCCAGTGGTCGAGGCGCTGTTCCCGCGCTCCGGGAGCGTGCCCCATGATGTCGTCGACCACGGCCCTCTGCGCCTCGGTCAGGTCGTCGCGCCGAGCGTGGGCTCTGGTGACGTCCGCCATCGTCGGCGGTCGCAGGAGTGGTCCCGTCAACTCGTACAGGGCGAAGCCCGGCCCGCCGTTCGAGCGCACCTCCGCCAGGACCAGCTGTCGGCTCCAGTGGTCCGGGGCCCGCAGGACGCGGTTGTAGGGGTCGCGGTCGGGATCGGTGTATCCCTCGATCGCGGTCCGCTGGTCGACGGGCAGGTTCGGGTAGGCGTGGGGGTTGGTGTCGGGGTCGTCGAGGAACTCCTCGCCGTACTCCTCGGCCTCCTCATTGGTGGCGAAGCGTCGGACGCCGTCCTCGCCGACCCTGCCCGGGCGGTCGTCATCGGTCTTCGGTTCGGGGGGCAGGACGGTGGCGTCGAGG
>NZ_ANBC01000961.1 GCF_000341125.1 Nocardiopsis lucentensis DSM 44048
ACCGAGCCCGTCGTCCGGGTGGACGACCTGCGGGTGACGTTCCCGACGATGGACGGTGACGTCCACGCGGTGAAAGGGTTGTCCTTTGAGGTGCCCCGTGGGGGCGCTCTGGGCATCGTGGGGGAGTCGGGCTCGGGTAAGAGCGTGACGTCGCTGGCGTTGATGGGGTTGCACCGGGGCAGCCGGGCGAAGATCACCGGGTCGATCGAGGTGGCGGGCCAGGACGTGGTGGCCGCTTCGGACCAGCGGCTGCGGCGGATGCGCGGCAACGACATCGCGATGGTGTTCCAGGACCCGATGCAGTCGTTGCACCCGCAGTACACGATCGGCAACCAGCTGATCGAGGCGTACCGGATCCACCACCCCAAGGCGACCAAGGCGCAGGCGCGCACGCGGGCGATCGAGTCGTTGGAGCGGGTGGGGATCCCGGACCCGGCGAGGCGGATCAACTCCTACCCCCATGAGTTCTCCGGGGGGATGCGTCAGCGTGTGGTGATCGCGATGGGGTTGATGTGCGATCCCAAGGTGTTGTTGGCCGATGAGCCGACCACCGCGTTGGATGTGACGGTCCAGGCCCAGGTGTTGGATCTGTTGGACGAGTTGCGCACCGATCTGGACATGGGGTTGATCCTGGTCTCGCATGATCTGGCGGTGGTGGCCGGGTCGGTGGACCAGGTCGTGGTGATGCGTCATGGTGTGGCGGTCGAGCGCGGGGACGTGCGTACGGTGCTGGCCGATCCCGAGCATCCCTACACGCGGGGGTTGTTGGCGGCGGTGCCGCGGGTGGAGGTCTCCCGGGCCCAGCGGCGGGCGGCCGACCGCGCCGACCG
>NZ_ANBC01000962.1 GCF_000341125.1 Nocardiopsis lucentensis DSM 44048
GGTTCTGGTGGAACGTCTTCCAGTAGGCCATGATCTGGAAGGCGATTCCGATGGTTGTTCCGATCACTCCGATGATCGAAACGATGAGCATCCATTCCAGGAGTTCCATGGGGTGTTTCCTCTCTGTCGTCGGTGATTCTGACGATTGGCTGGGTTATCACCCCTCTCTGTTCTGTTGTATCTAAATAATACAGGGCTCTTTAAAGTTGACGCAAGGGCTCTGGACAACTTTTTTCTTCGATGCTAAAGTCGCTGGTATGGACATCAACGACATGCTTGCCAGAGTGCGTCAGCTGCCCGACGAACTGACCACGGTGTCCGACCCGCTCACCCGCGCGCGTCTGGTCGGGGACGTCCTCACCACGTTCGCCGAGACTGAGCGTGCGCTCAAAGAGGTACGGCGCCCCGCCGTTGTTGCTCTGCGAGAGCAGGGAATGACCATGCGCGAGATCGGTGAAGAGCTCGGGGTGAGCGCCTCCCGGGTGGACCAGATCTCCCGGGGTATCAGCGGCTAGACGGGATACAAGGAACGCCCCTGCTCCCGTCTGGGGGAGCGGGGGCTCTTCTGTGCCCAGCGTGTCCCGCGGGTGTTGGCGATACTGCGTCCGCGCGTCCTGGACCGTGCGCGCCCGTGTGCGTCGGAGAACATGGTTACTCCCACCGTTCGAGGGACGCGCGCGGTTGCCGGGAGCCTCCCGAACGCGTCCCGTAGTCGTTCTGAACTGGCCGGATGATGCCCCACGGGACCCGCTGGCGATGGGTGGCCACCACGCAAGTTGACGAC
>NZ_ANBC01000963.1 GCF_000341125.1 Nocardiopsis lucentensis DSM 44048
CTACTGAGTTTTTCGTTAGTTCTTCGGGTATGAGGGGTGGATCTCCAGGCCGGTGTGGGTCAGGAAGGACCACGCGAGCCGCTCGTCCGCGCAGATGCGGTTGATGCCTTGTTCTGCTGCGTCGGCGACGTCGGCCAGGTGGTCACCGGCCACGTTGGCCAACTCCCGCGCCTTGATGGCCGACCACAGCATCTCCACGGGGTTGAGCTCGGGGGCGTAGGCGGGCAGACGCTCCAGGGTGAGCCAGTCCTGGTCTGCCACCCAGGCGCGCATGGCCCGGCTCCAGTGCGCGCTCAACCCGTCCCAGACCAGCACCACCCGCTCGCCCTCGTAGAAGCGTTTGAGCTGTTCGAGTACCGCGATCAGCGCGTCGGTGTCATAGCTGCCCGGACGCAGGTCGAAGCACAACCGAGCCCCGCGTCCGGCCTCGGCGGCGTGGTATCCCAACGCGGCGGCCATCGAGGCGCGTTTCCAGTTCAACCGGTGGGTCAGGGTGGGGGTGCGGCCGCGGGGTGCGTAGGTGCGGCGCACCTGGGGCAGCAGCGAGATGCCCGATTCGTCGAAGAACACGATCCATGCCCGATTCTTCAGTGCCCCCTTTTGATGCGTGGCCACTCGTGCGCCACCCACCGGGCGATCTCAGACTCGTCGCGCTCGGCGGCCGTGCGCTGGGGTCGTTGCAGGCTCCAGTCCAACCGCACGGTCAGTAGCCGCCATACCGACGCAGGGGCCAACTCCACCCCCGTCACGCGCTCGACCACCAGCC
>NZ_ANBC01000964.1 GCF_000341125.1 Nocardiopsis lucentensis DSM 44048
CCCGGAGAAACGGATGATCAGTTCCGGGTTCTCGCCGTCGTACCCGATGTAGTAGTCGACCTGTTTCGCCCCCGTGGGGGGCGCGGACGGTTCTGCCATCACAGAATCCTTTCCACAATAGCGCGTGTCTGGTTACCGCCACGCAGAATGGTTTCGTTCGCGGACCCGGCCCCCGACTGTTGGATCTCCAGGATCACGTTTCCGGAGACCCCTCCCACCGCGATCGTGCCCCGGTCGACCGCGCTGTGAAAGTTCGACGGCGGTGAGGAGGCATCCGAGCCGCCAGCGATCTGCAACGTGGTGTTCGCCGGGCGGCGCTGGATGATCTCCGCACCCGAGTTCAGCGAGGTCGCCGAGGTGGCGTCGTAGGCGTGGGTGAACCTGGCCAGCAGTGTCCCGGTGGGCACGTTCCAGTTGAACGCCAGCGCGCTGTCGGAGTCGGCCACCGCCGACAGCGACACCAAGCATTCGTAGACGTAGGTTGCGCCAGCCTCGACCGGGATCACGATCTCCGTGGGGATCGGCGTGGTCTGATTGGTCAGGATCTGGTCAGCTGTCTGGACGATAAAACGTTTGCGGGTCGCGTTGAACACATCCGTGGTCAACACCTGCCCAGCAAAAACCTCGATGGACAACATC
>NZ_ANBC01000965.1 GCF_000341125.1 Nocardiopsis lucentensis DSM 44048
GGTCCATCCCCGCGTGCGCGGGGAGCAGGCCCAGAACCCGCCGGCCGTCCAGACAACCCAGGGTCCATCCCCGCGTGCGCGGGGAGCAGGAGACGGGGCCCGCCGTGCCGGTGTACGCGCCGGGTCCATCCCCGCGTGCGCGGGGAGCAGATGCAACTCGTGGTCGATCGCAACGACCTTGCGGGTCCATCCCCGCGTGCGCGGGGAGCAGCGCTGCTCCTCGGTGAGCTGGCGGCGGTCGGCGGGTCCATCCCCGCGTGCGCGGGGAGCAGGGAGACGACGCCACCGGCTTCGACGAAGGGGTGGGTCCATCCCCGCGTGCGCGGGGAGCAGGCGCTGGAGTTGCACGGAGAACAGCCCGGAGTGGGTCCATCCCCGCGTGCGCGGGGAGCAGTGACACCGACCCCTCCTCCCACTTCAGGGCCCGGGTCCATCCCCGCGTGCGCGGGGAGCAGACGCGGCCATCCTCACCGACCTGACAGGTGACGGGTCCATCCCCGCGTGCGCGGGGAGCAGGGCGAGCTCCAGGGCGTCGAGGCGGCGGAGAAGGGTCCATCCCCGCGTGCGCGGGGAGCAGTCGCTGTCGGCGGCAGTGGCCAGCGGCCACCTGGGTCCATCCCCGCGTGC
>NZ_ANBC01000966.1 GCF_000341125.1 Nocardiopsis lucentensis DSM 44048
GAGCGGGCCAGGGGGCGTCGGCTGGTGCGGGGCAGGTCGATGCCGTGGTCGGTGAACCAGGCCAGTCCGGTGTCGGTGAGGGCGAATCCGGTGTCTTGTCGCAGGAGGCCGTGGTGGGTGAGGGCGTCGGTGATGGCCACCCCCAGGTGGCCGGCGAGGTGGTCGTAGCAGGTGCGGGCTCGGGCCAGGGCGTGGTTGGCGCGGTGGGCGCGCAGGGTGGGTGCTGGTGGTGGGGTGGGGGTGGTGTGTGCGGCCAGGGTTTCGATCAGGTGTGCGGTGTCGCTGTCGGTGAGGCGGACGTAGCGGTGGCGGCCCTGGCGTTGCTGGGTGAGCAGGCCGCCCTCGATCAGGAGGGTGAGGTGTTCGCTGATGGTGGGGGCGGTGACGTTGGTGTGGTGGGCGAGTTCGGTGGCGGTCCAGGCGCGGTTGTCCAGGAGGGCGAGGCAGACGCGGGCGCGGGTGGGGTGGGCCAGCAGGTGGGCCAGGGCGGCGAGGTGGGTGGCGTGGTCGTTCATGGTTTCAGGGTGGGGTGGGCGCGCTTGGGTGGTGGCCGAAGTGTGTCCGGTTGTTGTGGTGGTGGTTCAGCGGTGGCCGATGAGGATGGTGGCGTCGGTGTG
>NZ_ANBC01000967.1 GCF_000341125.1 Nocardiopsis lucentensis DSM 44048
GTCCGACTCCTCGACCAGGCCCAACCCTGGCCCGAGAACGACCGGCCACGGCGGGCGGCGGTCTCCTCATTCGGGGTCAGCGGCACCAACGCCCACCTGATCATCGAACAAGCAACAGAACTCAGCCAGGCCCAGGACAGCCCTGACATTCCCGGTCCTGTTCCTGTGTTGCTGTCAGGTCGGACCCCCAAGGCGTTGACCGACGCCGCCTCCCGGCTCGCCGACACCATCGACCACAACCCAGAAATGAACCTGGGCGACATCGCCCACACGATGGCCCGCCGCACCACCTTCGACCACCGCGCCACCGTCCTCGCCCACACCACCCAAGACCTGGCCACCCACCTACGTCACCTGGCCGCAGACGAACCCGACCCCGCCGTCATCACCGGTGTCGCGGCCGACGGCAAACAGGTCCTGGTCTTCCCCGGCCAGGGCACCCAGTGGACCGGCATGGCCGCACACCTCCTACGCGACCAGCCCGCCTTCGCCCAACGACTCCACGCATGCGCGCGTGCCCTGGCCCCCCACACCGACTGGGACCTGATCGAAACCCTCACCGAGGGGCGGTCGTTGGACCGGGTCGACATCGTCCAACCCGCCACCTGGGC
>NZ_ANBC01000968.1 GCF_000341125.1 Nocardiopsis lucentensis DSM 44048
CCGCGACCGGCATCGGCGTCTACCTGTTGGTGGACCGTGACGCCAACACCGTCGTGGTGCACTCGCGCCCCGTGAACGGCCGGTACATGGACCGGTCGGAACACCCTTACGGTGAAACCGTGCAGGTCCCCGGGCTCGGGGTCATCCTGGACACCGACGCGCTCAAGCGGTTCGCCCGCTGACACCGAACACCCTCCCGGCCGCTTCCACGAACGGGCCCTGGGGCCGCCGGTCGTCTTCTCCGGCCCGCGCTTCGTCCTGATCAGGCAGGAGGGCGGCGCCGGGCTGGGGTTCACCCGCGTGAACGACCACCGGCGCCCGACGTGGCCGGACCCCGAGCAGGGCGAGCAGGCCCACATCGGACTGGGCGTGGACGACCTGGACATCGCCCGGCACCGCTCCCGCCCGCGCGCGTGGTGGGCGACCGTCGTTGCCGCGCCCCAGCGCCAGCCGCCGCAGGAGGAACGGGAACTCCGGTCGGGTCCCGGCTCAGGGCAGGGGCGGGACCTACCCTTGAGTC